>NZ_CP172404.1:3715000-3980235 GCF_048213115.1 Niveibacterium terrae
GAGACGGAATTTACGCGTTCCCCCCACCCCTGTCAAGCAGGCAAATCCTATTTCCCCTCGCCGATCCCGCGCGCGGCTTTGCGCTGCGGCCTGATGCGCCGCTCTCGACGCGCCCGCTCTCGCCCATTCCTGCCAAGCGGCGAGGCGACTGGAGCCAATCCGGCTCTGTATACAACCCGTATTGCGGACGAGCATTCGCACTGCTCCGGCAATGCTTGCCCGCTCCCCGCCGCGCTAATACATTAGGCGGATCTTCATTTGGTGTTCAGCGCGATGACCGCGACAAAAAACCGCAGGATTGCCCATGTCGTTTCGATTGCCGGAGTCGACCCGAGCGGAGGCGCCGGCCTGCTCGCCGACATCAAGACTTTTTCAGCGCTCGGCGCCTATGGCTGTGGAATCGTCGCCGCGCTGACGGCGCAGAACACTGCCGCGGTGACCGGAGTTCATACCCCCCCGGTCGACTTTCTGCGCCTGCAGATCGACACGCTTTTCGCTGACGTCAAGCTCGACGCGGTCAAGCTGGGAATGCTGGGCAGCGCCGACATCGTCCGAACCGTCGCCGAACGGCTCGCGCACTATAAGGCCCCCAATGTCGTGCTCGATCCGGTCATGATCGCGAAGAGCGGCGATGCACTGCTCTCGCGCAACGCCGTCGCAATGCTGATCGAGGCGCTGCTGCCGCAGAGCTTCATCATCACGCCCAATCTTCCCGAGGCCGGCGTGCTGCTGGAATCGCGCGCGCCGGAATCGGTCAAGGAGATGACCCGCGCCGCCGAGCGCCTGCGCGAGATGTTGCCGCATTCGAGCGAGCGCTGGGTCTTGCTGAAGGGCGGCCACCTGCCGTCCAGCGAGGTCGTCGACCTGCTCTTCGACGGCGACCGGATGATCGAGCTGCCGGCCAAGCGGATCGAGACGAAGAACACGCACGGCACGGGCTGCGCGCTGTCTTCGGCGATCGCGGCGCTTCTGCCCCAGGCCGCCGGGCAGCTTCACCCGGTCGAGACCGCGGTGCGCACCGCGCGCACCTGGCTGCTCAACGCGATCGCGGCGGCCGACGAGCTCGCGGTCGGTCATGGTCACGGCCCGATCCATCACTTCCACGGGCTTTCCCGCGGATAAAATGCGAGAAACCCTCAGCCGGTCAGGCCGCGCGTGCTTCTCGCGCCAGCCTGACCGATCCCGCCCCGCTCAGCGCATCGGTTTGCGGGGCAGCAAGAACGCAGTCGCGGCGCCGACCAGCGCCAGCGTGACGACGTAGTGCGAAGGCGCGAGCGAGTCGCTCTTGAGCCACAGCGTGACGATCATCGGAGTGAGACCACCGAAGATCGCGTAGCTGAGGTTGTACGAGAAGGACAGACCCGAGAAGCGCACCGCCGGCGGGAAGAGCTGGACCATCGCATAGGGCACGACGCCGATCACGCCGACCGCGAAACCCGCGAGGCCGTAGAGGGGCATCAGCAGCGTCGGATCGCGGCGCACGCCCGTATAGAAGAGCCAGGAGCACAGGGCCAGGCACAGCGCGCCGATCAGCATCGCGCGGGCCGCGCCCAGGCGATCGACGATCGCCCCCCAGATCACGCAGCCGATGGTCAAGGTCAGCGTCGCAACGCTGTTCGCGCGCAACGCGGTCGGCGCATCGAAGCCGTAGAGTTTCTGCAGGAAAGTCGGGGTCAGCAGGATCACCGTGACGATCGCCGCCGACAGCATCCAGGTCAGCAGCATCGAGATCACCACCGCAGCGCGGTGATCGCGGACGACGGCCTTCAGCGGCACTTCGGCGGCGAGGGCCTTGTTGCGCTTCATCTCGATGAAGACCGGCGTTTCTTCGAGCCACTGCCTCAGGAACATCGCGCACAGCCCGAACACACCACCGAGCAGGAAGGGCACCCGCCAACCGGTTTCGAGCAGGGCCTGGGCGTCGAAATGGCTGTTGACCGCGGTCGCGACCAGCGAGCCGAGCAGAATGCCGGAAGTCAGCCCCCCGGTCAGCATGCCTCCGGCGTAGCCGATGCGGTTCGCCGGCACATGCTCGGCGACGAAGACCCAGGCGCCAGGCACTTCGCCACCTACCGCCGCGCCCTGCAGCAGGCGCAGCACCAGCAGCAGCACCGGGGCGAGCAGGCCGGCCGTCGCGTAGGTGGGCAGCACGCCCATCAGCAGCGTCGGAATCGCCATCATCAGGATCGACAGCGTGAACATCTTCTTGCGCCCCAGAAGGTCGCCGAAGTGCGCCATCACGACTCCGCCCAGCGGCCGCGCCAGGTAACCGGCGGCAAAGATGCCGAAGGTCTGCAGCTGGCGCACCCAGTCGGGGATCTCGGGCGGGAAGAAGAGCTTGCCGATCGTCGTCGCGAAGAAGACGAAGATGATGAAATCGTAGAACTCGAGCGCACCGCCGAGGGCGGAGAGCGCGAGGGTCTTGTAATCATTGCCGCCGAGCGCGCGCGCAGGCAGCGGCTCGGCCAGGGTGAAGCTGGGCATCTTTGGGGGGCTCACAAATGTTGAAAAACAGCCGGAAGCCATTCGGGCGTTTGGCCCGTGGAGATGCCCGGGTGGGGCGGGGGCGCGGAGCGGCAGCGGGGGGTGGGGCTGCGTCACGCGGCTTGCTTCTCGGAAGCCGCAAGCCTAACAGATCGCTCCTCGCCCCGGAACGCTCATTGCTCGTAAGGCCAGGTCGCCCGCGTGAATACGCCGCCATCGACCCACAGGGTCTGGCCGGTCACGAAGCCGGCCGCTTGAGACGCGAAGAACAGCACGGCGGCCGCGACATCCTCGATCTGCCCGACCCGCCCGAGCGGCGTGACCTTGGCCCAGGTTTCGGCATAGTCGGGCGCCTCGCGCAGAGTCCGTTCGAGCGCAATCGCGCCGGGCGCCACGCTGTTGACGGTGATCCCGAATGGCCCCAGTTCGACCGCGGCGACCTTCGTGAACTGCTCGATCCCGCCCTTCGAAGCCGTGTAGTCGACCAGGTGAGGGAAAGCGAGCTTGCTGGCTCCCGAACCGATATTGACGATGCGCCCGCCCTGTCCGCGTTCGCGCATCAGGCGGCCTGCCGCCTGGGTGTTCAAAAAACAGCCCTTCAGGTTGGTGCGGATCACACGATCCCAGTCGGACTCCTTGAGATCGAGCAGCGGCGCCCAGGTCTGGATGCCGGCGTTGTTGACGAGCAGATCGGGCGCGCCGCGCCAGTCGGCGACCGAAGCGTAGAACGCGTCGACCTGGGCCTTGTCGCCGGCATCGCATTCGGCGAACAGCACTTCAGCGCCCAGGCTCTTGAGCTCGGCGGCGAGCGTCGCAGCCGCTTCGGCGGTGTGAAAATGCGTGAAAGCGAGATCCCAACCGGCTCGGGCCAGCGCGATCGCGATGCCTCGTCCTATGCCGCTTCCGGCTCCGGTCACGACGGCAGTGGGGCGGGATGAAGTCATTTCTGTCTCCTGAACGAACAATCGGTGATCAAAAAGCCGGCTCGGTCCGCCTCGTTGCAAAGGCGCGGCGAACCAGATCGACGGCCGAAGCCGCGCCGGTCTTGCGCATGATCGCCGCGCGATGAAACTCGACGGTCTTGATGCTGATGCCCAGAGTCTGCGCGATGTCCCGGTTGCGCTGGCCTTCGACGATCAGAACCAGCACTTCGCGCTCGCGCGGGGACAAGGGCTCCACAGGCCGGGAGCATGAAAGGACATCGAGCATAGGGGAAGCCTCGCAACGAAAACAGCTTCATTCTGGCCGCCCCTTCGCCTCTGCGCTCCGCCCGCAAAAGCCAACACTGATACTAAAATGACGTTTTTGAAAAGCGGAGCGTCACTGTGCGCCCACAGTTCGAGCACGTCGGCTCCTCATCCGAAGCCTCCTGGGTCCTCCAGGACAGGGAGATCCAGCAGTGCGCGTTCGAATGGCACTACCACCCCGAGTACGAACTGACCCTGACCCAGGACGCCCGCGGGCAGCGCTTCGTCGGAGACTGCGTCGCAGACTTCGGCCCTTGCGATCTGGTGCTGATCGGCCCCAACCTGCCGCACGCGTGGTCGCTGCACGGCCAGCACGGCCAGACGCTGACGGTCGCCTGGTTCTCGCAGGCCTGGCTGGACCGTCTCGTCGAAGGCTTCCCTGAACTCCAATGCCTTGCCCGCCTCGGCCAGAGCGCGGCGCAGGGCCTGGCTTTCCCGCCGCCGCTCGCCGAAGCGCTGGCCCCGGCCATCGTCGGGCTGCACGATCTGCCGGGCGCGCGGCGGCTTCCCGCGCTGCTCGACATCCTGATCCGGCTCGCCGAGGCAGCGTCCCCCCGCCCCATCGCGTCCAGCCAGTTCGGCGGAGGGCTGATGGTCGATGCGCGCAATGAACGCCTGGCCCGGGTTCTCGAACTGCTGCACGCAAACATCGCCGCCCCGGTCGAAATCGAAGCCCTCGCCGAGCGGGCCGCGCTGTCGGTCGGCGCTTTCCAGCGCTTCTTCCGCCGCCAGATGCGCCGAACCGTCACCGCTTACGTCGCCGAGCTCAGGATCGGCCGCGCCTGCCAGCAGCTGATCGAGACCGACAAACCGATCGGCCTGATCGCCGCCGAGGTCGGCTATGCGAACCTCGCCCATTTCAACCGCCAGTTCCGCGCGATCCGCGCGACGACTCCGAGCGCCTTCCGGACCCTCTATCGGCAGGGCTGAACTACTCGCGCAGGGCTTCGACGATGCCCAGCCGGGCGGCGCGGACGGCGGGGAGGAAGCCGCCGACGAAGCCCATCAGCAGCGAGAAGATCAGGGTTTCGAGCGCGATGGCCGGGGTCAGGCGGAAGCTGAACGCGAGTTCGGCGAAAGTCTGGAAGTTGGTCGTCGAGATCGACACCCACTGCATCAAGGACGCCACCGCGAGCCCCACCCCGCCCCCCAGCAGCGCGAGGAACAGCGCTTCGGCGAGGAAGGCGAGCAGGACACCGCTGCGGCGAAAGCCCAGCGCGCGCAGCGTGCCGATCTCGGCGGTGCGGGTCGCGACCGCCGAATACATCGTGATCGTCGCGCCGATCACCGCGCCAATCGAAAAGATGATCGACAGCGTGATGCCGAGGATGTTGATGAACTTCGACAACGCCTCGGACTGGTCGGCATAGAACTGCCGCTCACGCTTCAGGTCGAGCGTCAGGCGGGGATCGTCCCCGGTCCGGGCGATCGCCTGCTCGAACAATTCGGCGGAGCCCAATTTGAAGATCACCGACGAGAAGGCGGTGCGGCGGAAGGCCTGCATCAATTGCTCGGCATCACCCCAGATCTCGGAATCGAAGGCGGTTCGCCCGGCATCGAATTCGCCGACCACCGCCCAGTCCCGCCCCCCCATCCGCACGCTCTGGCCGAGGCCGACTCCCTGAAACTTGCTGGCGATCGCGGAGCCGACGATCACTTCGGCAGCGCCGGGCCGGAACATCCGTCCCGCGACGAGCCGCAGCTGAGGGCGCAGGGCGAAACCGTGTGGGCCGACACCGCGGATCGCGACATTGGTCGCCTTGTCGCTGCCGGTCTTGGCCAAAGCGATCAGCACGACCGTCTCCTTGGAAGCCAGCGCGCCGCCCTCGGCGGAGCGGGCGAGTTCAGGCAGAGCCTCGAGCAGCGCCGCCTGCTCGCGCGAGACGCCGCTCTGCATCTCGGAGTTCGAACCCTTGCGGATCACGACGACGTTGTCGCTCGAACCGGTATCGACGAGGGTCTGCTTGAGCCCGGCGTCCATCATCCTGACCGCCGCGAACACGAAGACGACGAGGGCCATGCCGGCAGCGGTCAGCGCCGTGCTCAGGCGGCGGGTCCAGAGGTTGCGCACGGAGTAGCTGAGCGGGACGCGGTGCATGTCACCCTTTCAAGCGTAGGCGCGCAGGCCGGCAACGATAGGCAGCACCAGCGCCGAGCGGATCGGCGCGAGCGCGGCAACGATGCCGACGGCCGCCGCCGCGGCGATCTGGATCAGCCGGGTTTCATCCGAGACGACGAAGCCGGGCAGGAAGCCCCCCAGGCTCTCGCCAAGCTTGCTCACCGCCGGGTCGGTCAGCGCAAGTCCGATCAGGCCGCCCGAGCCGGCCAGCAGAAGCGATTCGCCGAGGATCAGCAGCGCGAGGAAGGAAGGGCGGAAGCCCAGCGCCTTGAGCGTCGCATATTCAGCGGTGCGCTCGCGGGCCGTCATCGCCATCGTGTTGGCCATCACGACCATGATGATCAGCACGACGACATAGGAGACGATGCGGATCGCGGAGATGATCGCATCGCTCATCGCGACGAAGGAGAGCTGGAAGGCCTTCTCGGTTTCGGTCAGCGTTTCGGCCGATGAATTGCGGAACTGGCTGTCGATCGCCAGCGAGACTTCGGCAACGCTGTCCGGCCGCTCGGCTTCGACGACGAAGATGCCTATTCCATTGGCCCAGCGGGGCGCGGTCTTCTTCAGGCTCTCGTTCAGGTAGTCCCAGTGGAAGAAGAAGGACTGTTCGTCGCTCTGCGCGGTCGCACCGCGGTAGATGCCGCGGACGACGAAGTTCCAGTCGCCCGGATAGATCGTCCCCTTCAGCGTGACCGTGTCGCCGAGCCTGAAGCCGTATTTCTCGGCCAGCCGGATGCCGACGATGCAGGCTCGCCGGTCCCTGATGAACTCGGCGCGCTGGGTCTCGGCGAGGACCAGTTCGGGGTAGATCGCCAGATAGCTGGCCGGCTCGATCGCGAACTGCGCAAAGAAGTTCTTGGGCTCCTTATAGACGCCGCCGAACCAGTTGGCCCAGCTGACCCGCTTGACGCCGGGGACCGCGCGAATGCGCTCCTTGTAGGCGAGCGGCAACGGAAAGGCGATCGAGATCGCATTGCGGGTCACGACCCGGCTGGCCGAGGACGCTTCGGCCCCCGAATACCAGGCGTCGATGAAGGTGCGCAGCAGGCCGAAGGCGAGCACGGCAACCACGACGCCCGCCACCGTCAGAGAGGTGCGCAGGCGGTGGCGCCAGGCGTTGCGAGCGATCAGTTTCAACACGAGCGGCATGCCGACCTCCGTGACACAGTTTAAGCGTCGGCAAGCGCGCTCCGCCAAGTTCTTCCGCCCGCCTCCGTGAAAGGCTCGCTAGAATCGACGCAAACGACGGGAGGCACGCATGGACAGCGAGACAGGGTCAATCCCTCCCCGCAAGCGGATCAGGCGGTCGCGCCGCTGGATCCTCTGGGCGGTCGGCGCAGCAGTGATCGTCGCGCTCATCGCGGTGCGGGCGCTGCGCGCCCCCGTCGAAGTCGAAGTCGTCGCGGTCGCCTCCGCCTACCCCTACCAGGGCGCGACGCTCCTCAATTCGACCGGCTACGTCGTCGCGCAGCGCAAGGCCTCGGTCGGCTCCAAGGCTAATGGGCGACTCGTCTGGCTGGGCGTGCGCGAAGGCTCCCGGGTCAAGGCCGGCGAAGTGCTGGCCAGGCTGGAGAGCGCCGACGTCGAGGCGCAGGCCGGCCAAACCGCCGCGAACGTCGACGTAGCCCGTGCGGCGAAGCTCCAGGCCGACGCCGAACTCTTCGAGGCGGCACGCCTGCAACGGCGCGCCGACGAACTGGCGCGGCAGAACTTCGTGTCCGTGTCGGCGCTCGACGAAGCGGATGCGCGTCTCGCCCGCGCCCGAGCCGCCGTCGCCAGCGCCACCGCGGCCATCCAATCGGCGGCCGCGGCGGCCCGCGCCTCGGCGGTGGCCGTCGACCAGACGCGGATCCGGGCGCCCTTCGACGGTGTCGTGCTGACCAAGAACGCGAACGTCGGCGACGTGATCACGACCTATTCGGCCGCGGCGGACAGCAAGGGCGCGGTCGTCACGATGGCCGACATGGGAACGCTGGAAGTCGAAGCCGACGTGTCCGAAGCGGCGCTCGCCAAGGTCGCGATCGGGCAGAGCTGCGAGATCCAGCTCGACGCGCTGCCTGACGAGCGCTTCCGCGGCGAAGTGATACGGATCGTACCGACCGTCGATCGCAGCAAGGCCAGCGTGATGACCAAGATCCGCTTCCTCGCGCCCGATCCGCGCATCCTCCCCGAGATGAGCGCGAAAGTCGCATTCCTGAGCCACCCGATGAAGGAGACCCAGCGCCGGGCCGTCGTCGCGGTGCACAAGGATGCGCTGGTCCGCCGCGGCAACGAGACCGTCGCTTATGCCGTTCGCGACGGGCATCTGCGCGAAGTCCGCGTCGAGGCGGGGGCTCCGATCGGCGACCTGGTCGCGGTCAAGGGCGTCGCGGTCGGCGACAAGCTCGTGCGCAAACCGGGCGAGCGCGTCAAGGACGGCCTGGCGGTGCGGATCGCCCAGAGATGACGGCGCTGATCGAGATCCGCGACATCCACAAAGCCTACCGGCGCGGCAGCCAGACCGTGCCGGTGCTCAGCGGACTCTCGCTCGATGTCGCGGCCGGCGAATACCTCGCGCTGATGGGGCCTTCGGGCTCGGGCAAGAGCACGCTGCTGAACCTGATCGCCGGGATCGACCAGATCGACAGCGGATCGCTACGGGTCGGCGGCATCGAGCTGGGCGAGCTGCCCGAACGCCGGCTCGCCGACTGGCGGGCCGCGAACGTCGGCTTCATCTTCCAGTTCTACAACCTGATGCCGGTACTGAGCGCCTATGAGAACGTCGAGCTGCCGCTGATGCTCAGCGATCTGACGGGCCGCGAACGGCGCGAGCGGGTGCTCGCGGCGCTCGATCGGGTTGGCCTCTCGGACCGGCAGGAACACACCCCTTCCGAGTTGTCGGGGGGCCAGCAACAGCGTGTCGCGATCGCCCGCGCGCTGATCACCGAACCGACGCTGATCGTCGCCGACGAACCGACCGGGGATCTCGACCGCGACTCGGCGACCGAAGTCCTGAAGCTTCTCCAGGATCTCAACGAGCAGACCGGAACGACGATCGTGATGGTGACCCACGACCAGCGCGCCGCAGCACACGCGCACTCGATCATGAGGCTCGAAAAAGGCCAGCTCACCTCCACAGCCGAGCAGCGCTGAGTTCCGCCCACGCGCATTTCATTTGACGGCATCACGCACCACAAAGCAGGACGCGCTTGGCCGGGCGCGCTCATTCGCTGGTGCAAGGGTTTTTCCGCGTGCCAATCACCTGCTTTGCATCAAACCAGCGCGCGCCCCCCCGGCGAGACAATGCCTGCGGAGAATTCCGGTTCCCCGCGCCTTTGAGGCGCCTGCCGCTTCCGGGATTCGAGACCGTCCTCGGGTTCGGATGGGCATGGCCAGGCCATCGCCCTCCATTTTGCAGGGAGCATCATGGAAACTGTCAAAGTCGATGTCGCCATCATCGGTGCCGGAGGCGCGGGTCTGCGTGCCGCCATCGCACTCGCCGAGGCCGACCCCAAGCTGCGAATTGCACTCGTCTCCAAGGTCTATCCGATGCGCAGCCACACCTGCGCCGCGGAAGGTGGCGCCGCCGGGGTCATCAAGCCCGACGACAGCATGGATGATCACTTCAACGACACGGTGGGCGGAGGCGACTGGCTCTCCGACCAGGATGCCGTCGAATACTTCATCAAGGAAGCGCCGAAAGAACTGATCCAGCTCGAACACTGGGGCTGCCCGTGGAACCGCGAAGCCGACGGCTCGGTCGCGGTCCGCCCCTTCGGCGGCATGAAGATCAAGCGCACCTGGTTCGCGGCCGACAAGTCCGGCTTCCACCTGCTGCACACGCTGTTCCAGACTTCGCTGAAGTATCCGTCCATCCAGCGCTTCGACGAATACTACGCAACCGAACTGCTCGTCGATGAAGGCCGCTGCCGCGGCTTCACCGCGATCGAGATGAAGAGCGGCGCTTTCCGCCGCTTCCAGGCCGATGCGGTGATCATCGCAACCGGCGGCGCCGGCCGGATGTTCCCGTTCACGACCAACGGCGCGGTCAAAACCGGCGACGGCATGGCCCTCGCGTACCGGGCCGGCGTGCCGCTCAAGGACATGGAGTTCATCCAGTACCACCCGACCGGCCTGCCGAACACCGGCATCCTGTTGACCGAGGGCTGTCGCGGCGAAGGCGGCATCCTGCTCAACAAGGACGGCCGCCGCTATCTGCAGGACTACGGCATGGGCCCCGAGACTCCGGTCGGCCAGCCGGTGCTGAAGACGATGGAGCTGGGGCCGCGCGACCGCCTGTCCCAGGCCTTCTGGCACGAACAAAAGAAGGGCAACACGGTCAAGACCCCGTGGGGCGACTGCGTGCTGCTCGACATGCGCCACCTTGGCGAAGCGAAGATCGACGAACGCCTGCCTTTCGTCCGCGAACTCTCGACCAGCTATCTGGGCAAGGATCCGGTCAAGGAAGCGATCCCGGTCCGCCCGGTCGTCCACTACATGATGGGCGGCATCAGCACCAACACCCGTTCCGAGACGAATCTGCCCGGCCTGTTCGCGGTCGGCGAATGCGCCTGCGTCAGCATCAACGGCGCGAACCGTCTGGGTTCGAACTCGCTGACCGAGCTGCTGGTCTTCGGCCGCCGCGCCGCGCTGAGCGCCGTCGAATACGTCCAGGGTGGAGTGCCTCAGGCGCGCGAATCGGCGCTCGAGAACCTGGCCGAGGAGGCCCGCGGAAAAGTCCGCACGCTGTTCGAACGCACGGGCGGGGGCGAATCGATCGCCGGACTGCGCCGCGAGATGATGACCACGATGGAAGACAACGTCGGCATCTACCGCACCGAAGCCGAGATGGTCGCCGCGGCGAGCAAGATCGCCGAGCTGCGCGAACGCTGGCAGCGGGTCGAGCTCAACGACAAGACCAACGTGTTCAACACCGACATGCTCCAGGCTCTGGAACTCAAGTCCATGCTCGACTGCGCCGAAGCGGTCGCGGTCTGCGGCGAAGCGCGCAAGGAATCGCGCGGCGCCCACCAGCGCCTCGACTACACGGCCCGCGACGACGAGAACTTCCTGCGCCACTCGCTGGCCTATCACAACGCCACCGCGGCGCCGCGCATCGACTATCTCGACGTGGTGATCACCCGCTCCAAGCCGGGAGTTCGTGACTATTCGGGAGCCAAGAAATGAGCGAACGCCAGATCCGGCTCGAAGTCCTCCGCTACAACCCGGAGACCGACAGCGAGCCCCATTTTGAAACCTTCGAGGTTCCCTGCCTGAACGAGTGGGTGGTCCTCGACGCGCTGAACTGGGCCAAGGAACACCTCGATCCGACGCTGAACTACCGCTGGTCCTGCCACATGGCGGTCTGCGGCAGCTGTGGCATGACGATCAACGGAGAACCTTCGCTGGCCTGCAAGTCCTTCATCCGCGACCTGCCGGACACGATCCGCGTCGAACCGCTGAAGAACTTCCCGGTCGAGCGCGACCTCGTCACCGTCGCCGAGGATTTCATCGCCAAGCTCGCCGCGGTCAAGCCCTACATCATCCCGAAGGAAGAGAAGGCCATCGAGGACGGCGAGTACAAGCAGACCCCAGCCCAGCTCAAGACTTACAAGCAGTACGCGCAGTGCATCAACTGCATGCTCTGCTATGCAGCCTGCCCCGAATACGGCCTGGAGCCGAAGTTCCTCGGCCCGGCCGCGATCGCGCTGGCCCACCGCTATAACAAGGATTCGCGCGACGGCGGCCGGGACGAGCGCCAGGAAGTGGTCGCTGCCGACTCGGGCGTCTGGAAGTGCTCCTTTGTCGGCGCCTGTTCGGAAGTCTGTCCCAAGCACGTCGATCCGGCCGGTGCGCTGCAGCAGGTGAAAGTCGCCAGCATGACCGACTGGTACCTCGAACATCTGATGCCGTGGGTGAAAAAATGAGCCGCAAACCTTATGTCCGCCCCATTTCAAAAACCGGCTGGTGGCTGACCCAGGGCCGCTATATGCGCTATATGTCGCGCGAAGTGACCTGCATCTTCATCGGCGCCTTCAGCTTCTTCCTGATCGAGGTTATCTACAAGCTGTCGCAAGGCCGCGAGGTCTGGTCCGAGTTCGTGGACAAGCTGAACAACCCGCTGACGACCGGCCTGTTGATCGTGGCCCTGCTGTTCTCGGTCCATCACAGCACGGGCTGGTTCAACGTGACGCCCAAGGCGATGCCGGTGCAGATCGGCGAGAAGTTCGTTCCGGGCTGGGCGATCGTCGGCGCGCACTACCTTGGCTGGATCGTCGCGTCGCTGATCGTTCTGTTCGCTGCGGGAGGATTCTGAGATGGCCAAATCAAACAAGGCATTCTTCTGGGGTCTGTTCGCCGCCGGCGGCACTGTGACCGCCTTTCTGACGCCGGCGCTGGTGCTGGTTCTGCTGCTCGCCGCGCTGGGCCATGTGCCGACCCGTTTCGATTACGACACGATGCACGCCTTTGCCGCAAACTACCTGGGCAAGCTGATCCTGTTCGGCGTGATCTCGCTGTCGCTGTGGCACTGCGCCCACCGCCTGCGTTGCGTACTGCACGACTTCGGTCTGCGCATCGACACGGCTGCAGCCTGGGTGCTCTACCTCGCCGCCGCGGCCGGCACCGCCGCAACGGCCTGGGTTCTGCTGCTGATCTGCTGAGAGCGTCTCATCCAGTCCGGACGGGGCCTTGCGGCCCCGTTTTCGTTTCGCTGACACATAACGATACGAAACACCGCCTCAGCCTGCCGGCGAGCCGTTAAGCTCCCGTTTCCGCCACGAGCGGAACGCGGCCCTATCCGGCTGTCGCGTTTTTTTGCGTACTCATAGAGGATTCATCTTGAAGACGACTTGTCTTGCCGCGCTGATTGGCGCACTGCTTTGCGGCTCGGCCCTGGCCGCTCCGCTGACTTCCGGCCTGGATTCCGCCGGATCCGATCCCGCCGTCCGCGCCCAGGACGACCTCTTCCGCGCCGTCAATGGCGGCTGGCTCGCAAAGACTCCGATTCCGGCCGACAAGTCCTCGTTCGGCACCTTCATCCAGCTGCGCGACCTGTCCGACGAGCGCGTCAAGAACATCGTCGAGGAAGTCGCCGCAAAGAAGAACGCAGCCGGCAGCGTCGAGGACAAGGTTGCCGCGTTCTACCGCAGCTACATGAACACCGATGCGATCGATGCGGCCGGCCTCAAACCGCTCGCGCCGACGCTCAAGGAAATCGAAACCCTCAAGGACAAGAAGGCTCTGGTCGCGCTCTTCGGTCGTCTGCAGAGCACCGTCGCGACCCCGATCGGTCTGGGCGTCTCGGGTGACTTCAAGCAGCCCGATCGCTACATGGCGATGACCTGGCAGGACGGTCTGGGCATGCCCGACCGCGACTACTACCTGAAAAAGGGCGACGCCCGCCTTGAAAAGGCTCAGGAAGCCTACAAGACCTATCTCGAAACCCTGTTCAAGCTCGCCGGCGACAAGCATGCGGCCGAAAGCGCCAAGCTCGTCTACGCGCTCGAAGTCAAGATCGCCCAGGCGCACTGGGACAAGGTCGAGAACCGCAACCCGGCGAAGATCTACAACCCGATGACGCTGGCCGATCTGGCCAAAAAGGCGCCGGGAATCGACTGGACGCTGTTCCTGAAGAACGCCGCCTTCCCGAAGATCGACACGATCACCGTTTCCCAACCCAGCCAGGTCATCGCGACCGCGAAGCTGATCCAGAAAGAGCCCCTCTCGACCTGGAAGCTCTACCTGACCGCTCACGCGCTCGACTCCGCATCCGACACGCTGCCCAAGGCTTTCCGCGAAGCGCACTTCGCTTTCCACGGCAAGGCCCTCAATGGCACGGAGCAGGAAAAACCGCGTTGGCAACAGGCCACGGCCCAGCTCAACGGCGCACTCGGCGAAGCGGTCGGCCAGGTCTATGTCGCCAAGTACTTCCCGCCGGCCGACAAGGCCAGGATGGTCGAACTGGTCCACAACCTGCTCAAGGCCTATGGCAACTCGATCGACGGACTGACCTGGATGTCGCCCGCAACCAAGGTTCAGGCCAAGGAAAAGCTGTCCAAGTACATGATCAAGATCGGCTACCCGGACAACTGGCGTGACTACTCGAAACTGGCCGTCCGCGACGGCGATGCTCTGGGTAACTCCGCCCGCGCCGCCCGTTTCGAGTTCGAGCGTCAGGTTCGCCGCGTCAACGACAAGGTCGATCGCGCCGAGTGGGGCATGTTCCCGCAGACGGTCAATGCCTATTACAACCCGAGCCTGAACGAGATCGTGTTCCCGGCCGCGATCCTGCAACCGCCCTTCTTCAACGCAGCGGCGGACGACGCGGTCAACTACGGCGCGATCGGCGCGGTGATCGGCCACGAGATCAGCCACGGCTTCGACGACGAAGGCAGCCAGTTCGACGGCGACGGAAAACTGCGCAACTGGTGGACCGAAGCCGACCGCAAGGCCTTCGATGAAATCGGCGCAAAACTGATCGCCCAGTACGATGGCTATGAGCCGATTTCGGGCAAGCACATCAACGGCAAGCTGACCCAGGGCGAAAACATCGCCGACCTGTCCGGTCTGCAGATCGCGTACAAGGCCTACAAGCTGTCGCTCGCGGGCAAGCCCTCGCCGGTGATCGATGGTCTGACCGGCGAGCAGCGCTTCTTCCTCGGCTGGGCCCAGGCCTGGCGCGACAAGACGCGTGAAGCCGCGCTGCTGCAACGGATCACGACCGACCCGCACTCGCCGGCAGAGTTCCGCGCCAACGGCGCCGCGGTCAACAACGACGCCTTCCACGAAGCTTTCGGCACCAAGCCGGGCGACAAGATGTACAAGGCCCCGGAAGCGCGCATCCGCCTCTGGTAAGTCCTGACGGAGAACCCCGTTCAAACGGGGTTCTCCGATCTCGGCGCCATGTATTATCCTTCCTTGACAAGGGAAGGAGTTCCCGGCTCCTTCGCCACCGGAGGAGCCATGATGTTTCGTAGCCTCAGCCTCAAGAGCCGCCTGCTCACGCTGGTTTCGGTCTCGCTTCTCGGCCTGATCATCCTGGCCACCTTCCAGATCACCCACCTGCACACCCAGCTGCTCGAAGACCGCAAGCTGACCTTGCAATCGGCAGTCGACATCGCCTTCTCGACGGTCAAGGGTTTTCAGGCCCGCGAAACGAGCGGCGAGATGACGCGTGAGGAGGCCCAGAAACGGGCGCGCGATGCGCTCCGGAACATGCGCTATCAGGGCAACGAGTACTTCTACGTCTATGACAGCAAGGGGCTGGGCGTGATGCACCCGATCCGCCCCGAATACGAAGGCAAGAACCACTGGGATCGCAAGGACAAGAGCGGCAGCTACTCGGTCCGCGAGATGATCGGTGCCGGCGTCTCCGGCAGGGGTTTTGCGAGCACCTTCACGGTCAAACCGGGCGGCACCGAGCAGTTCCCGAAACTGCACTATCTGAAGCACTTCGAAGCCTGGGACTGGGTCATCGGCACCGGACTCTATGTCGACGACCTCGACGCGGCCTTCCGCGCCCAGCTCGTCTGGGCTCTGGGCCTGATCGTCGTGCTGCTGGCCGCGGTCGCCGGAACCGCTTTCGCGGTCGTCCGCGCGGTCATCGCCGACATCGGCGGCGAACCCTCCCACGCGGTCAAGGTGATGAAGGCGGTCGCCGCAGGCGACCTCAGCCAGACGACGGGCGACACGCGCAGTGACAGCCTGCTCGGCAACCTCGATCAGCTGGTGCAGAGCCTGCGCCAGATGCTGGCCGAGATCGCCGCAGGCGCGGACCGCGTCACGCAAGCGGCCCACGAGATCAACACGACGTCGAACTCGGTCGCCTCCGCCGCCGCCCAGCAGACCGACAGCACTCAGGCGATGGCGGCGGCAATGGAGGAGCTGACCGTCTCGGTCAACCACGTCTCCGACAACGCCGCAGAGACCGAGCGAAACGCCAGCGCCGCCGCCGAGCTGGCCCTCGCCGGCCAGAAGGACGTAACCGTCGCCGCCAGGCAGATCGGCGAGATGGCGGTCACGGTCGGGGGCGCGGCGAGCAAGGTTCGCTCCCTGTCCGACAACGCCCAGGAGGTCACCCGCATCGCCCAGGCCATCAAGGAGATCGCTGGCCAGACCAACCTGCTCGCGCTCAATGCGGCGATCGAGGCCGCCCGGGCCGGAGAGCATGGGCGCGGTTTCGCGGTCGTCGCCGACGAGGTGCGCAAGCTCGCTGCGCGAACCGAGAAGGCGACCATCGAGATCTCCGGAGTCGTCGAGCGGATACAAACCGAAACCCTGTCCGCCGCAGAGGTCATGGACGCGGCCCTTCCCCAGGCGGATGAGGCGCGCCACACCGCGGTCGCTGCCGCCGAACAGCTCGAAAAGATCGCCGCCGCTTCGCGCTCGGCACAGAACCTGATCCGCGACGTCGCCGCTTCGACCCGCGAGCAAAGCGAGGCGAGCAGCACTCTGGCCCGCCAGGTCGACCTGATCGCCCATCAGGTCGAAGAGACCGGAGAGGGGATGGGCGTTGCCGCCGACGCCGCTTTCAAACTCGAAGAGACGGCCTCGGCGCTGCATTCTGCCGTCCAGCGCTTCAAGGTCTGAAGCGAGGGGGCTTTTTCCCATCCCGACAGGGATTGCCCACCTGATCCGCCTGATTCAACGCAGCAGGATCAGGCGGGGAACGGCATCGGCGCCATTCCAGATCAGCGCGTTCTGCCCCTGCTCGCTTGCCAAGCGCCGCGCCAGGTCGAGTTCCAGCCCCAGAATCAACAGGCTCTCCTCGTCTGGCCACAGCCCTTGCGGGTCGCTGCCGCGCCCACCGAGGAAAGCGAAGCCAAGCGCGCGAATCCCCGCTTCGAAAGAAGCCTCGCGTTCGGCGTTCTCCGCCGCGTCGCAGCGCACACTGCCCGGATTGCAGGCGGTGATGAAAGCCGAGCAGGCGACGCCGCACGCCCTGTGCAGAGCTGCGAGCGGCGCGCAGAACCGATCGACGCGCAGCTCGAAACCGGCATCGACCCGATAGCGCGCTGCGCGATAGGCGGCGACAAGTTCGGGACTCACCCGCGTCAGACGCGCATCGCGCGCAGCCGGGCGATCCTCTCCTCGGTCGGCGGGTGGGTCGAGAAGAGGCCGGCCAGACCTTCGCCCGAGAGCGGGTTCATGATCATCATCTGCCCGGTCTCGGGGTGGGCTTCGGCGCTGGGCATCACGATACCGCGCGCGTAGTAGTCGATCTTCTGCAGCGCGTCAGCGAGCGCACCGGGGTCATTCGAGATTTCGGCGCCGCCGCGATCGGCCTCGAACTCGCGGGCCCGCGAGATCGCCATCTGGATCAGGCTGGCCGCCAGAGGCGCAAGGATCGCGACCGCGATAGAGGCCAGAGGATTGGCCGGCCGGCCATCCTCGTCGCGGCCGCCGAAGAAGACCGCGAAGTTCGCAAGCGCCGAGATCGCGCCGGCCATCGTCGCCGAGATCGTCGAAGTCAGGATGTCGCGGTGTTTGACGTGGGCGAGCTCATGCGCCATCACGCCGCGCAGCTCGCGCTCGCTGAGCATCTGCAGGATGCCGGTCGTCGCGGCGACCGCGGCGTGTTCGGGGTTGCGTCCGGTCGCGAAGGCGTTCGGCTGATCTTCGTGGATGATATAGACGCGCGGCATCGGCAGCCCGGCGCGCCGGGCCAGATCGCGGACGTTGCGGTACAGATAGGGCGAGGATGTCTCGTCGACTTCCTGAGCGTTGTACATCCGCAACACCATCTTGTCGGAGAACCAGTACGAGAACAGGTTCATGCCGCCGCCTAGCAGCAGCGCCAGCATCATGCCGCCGCGCCCGCCGATCATGCCGCCGATCATCATGAACAGCGCGACGATCGCGGCCATCAGAATCGATGTCTTGAGCCAGTTTCCAAACATGGGAATCTCCTCGGGTCGGCCAATGCGCCGATCAGGCTGTCAGATGGGTGCGAAAGTTCCGGAAATCAAGGGCATGAGAGCAGGCGACAGATCCACACAGGACAGAGCGCAAGAACAAAGCTCTATCTCACGCAAAGCGTAGGACGGATTCGCCCCGCAGGGGCAATCCGTCTGATGACTCAGGCTTCGGGCAGCGCGAAACGGGCGCCGGCGGCGATCGGAAAACCGCGCAGGAAATCGGCGGCCGGCAGGCGTTTGCCGCCCGGCTTCTGGAGCTGGGTCAGGCGAAGCGCCCCCCTGCCACAGGCGATGACGACCCCTGAGTCGTCGCAGGCGAGCACCTGGCCAGGCTCGCCGCAGCCCTCTTCGGCCAAGCCCTGCCAGCACTTGATCGTCTGCTCGTCGAGCTTCGCGCTACAGCCGGGGAAGGGCGAGAAAGCGCGCAGCCGGCGGGCGAGCAGCTCCGCGTCCTGCCGGAAGTCGAGCGCCGCTTCGCTCTTGCTGATCTTGGCCGCGTAGGTGGCACCCTCCTCGGGCTGCGGCGCGGGCGCAAGTTCGAGCAAAGCGATCCGGTGCAGCGCATCGACGATCATCTCGGCGCCGAGCGCCGCGAGCTTGTCGTGCAGGCTCGCCGTCGTGTCGTCGTCAGCGATCGCGATCGCACGCTTCGTCAGCATCGCGCCGGTGTCGAGTCCCGCATCCATCTGCATGATCGTGATCCCGGTCTCGGCATCTCCGGCTTCGATCGCCCGGTGAATCGGCGCCGCCCCCCGCCAGCGGGGCAGAAGCGAGGCGTGGATGTTGACGCAGCCGAAGCGGGGCAGATCCAGAACCTCCTGGGGCAGCAACAGACCATAGGCCGCGACGACAAGGATATCCGGGGCGGCGGCGCGAAGCGCGGCCTGCTGCTCGGCGCTGCGCAGCTTCTCGGGCTGATCGACGGGGATGGCGCGGGCCTGAGCGAGCTGCTTGACCGGACTCGCGATCATCTGCATGCCGCGGCCGGCCGGCCGGTCCGGCTGGGTCAACACCAGCGGAACATCGAAGCCCGCATCGAGGATCGCAGCCAGGGCGGCAGCGGCAAATTCAGGAGTTCCGGCAAAGGCGACGCGCATGTCGTGGGTATTCCGCGAAATCAGGCCGTGACTCTGGCCCGCTTCGCGAGCTTGGTCCGGATCCGGTTCTGCTTGAGGGGGGAGAGGTAGTCAACGAAGACCTTGCCATCGAGGTGATCGGTTTCATGCTGGATGCACACGGCGAGCAGGCCTTCGGCTTCGAGCTCGAAGCTCTTGCCGTTCTCATCCAGAGCGCGAACCTTGACCCACGCGGCGCGCGTCACGTTCTCATAGATACCCGGCACCGACAGGCAGCCTTCTTCGCAGACCTGCTCGCCCGAGCGCTCAATGATTTCGGGGTTGATGAAGACACGCAAACCATCGTGGTCCTCGCTGACATCGATGACGACGATGCGCTGGTGCACGTCCACCTGGGTCGCGGCGAGCCCCACTCCGGGGGCCTCGTACATGGTCTCGGCCATGTCGCGAATCAGTTGGCGAATTTCGTCGGTCACCGCCGTGACCGGAACCGCCCGCGTATGAAGCCGCGGGTCGGGATAGCGAAGGATGGGCAGTAGCGCCATAAATGCTTGCCGGATTAAGGTTCTGTGTGCAAAATCTGAAGGAATTTCTTGATGCCCATGTGCTATTCGCGGCTGTTTCGCGGATACTCTGGGTTCCAGCGACATGAGCCAGAATGGTGGTGCCGCTTTTCACCGAGGCAGATCCATGATCCGCATTATATCCGCGCTTGCTTTCGCTTTCTTCACTGCGACGGCTCAAGCCGACACCGTCAAGCTCGCAGCCAACGCTCCCGACTCCTATAGGGTCGTCAAGGGAGACACGCTGTGGGACATCTCGGGCAAGTTTCTGAAGCACCCGTGGCTCTGGCCGCAGGTTTGGCGACTGAACCGTGAACAAATCCGCAACCCGCACTGGATCTATCCGGGGCAGATGATCTATCTGGATCGCAGCGGCCCCTATCTGACGCTGAAGAAGCCGGGCAGCCACGGCGGCGAAACGATCAAGCTCCATCCCCAGGTGCGCAGCGAGGGGCTCAACGCGATCCCCTCCGTCCCTCTGCATGTGATCGAACCTTTCCTGACCCGCCCTCTGCTGGTCGACAAGGATGATCTTGCCAAGCACGGCACGATCATCGCGACCCAGGAGAACCGTCTCCTCCCCTCCAAGGGAGACACGATCTACGCGAAGAACATCACGAAGGGCGTCAGCGACTGGCAAGTCTATCAGCGCGCCGCAGCGCTGAAGGATCCGGTCACCGGAGAGCTGCTCGGCTACGAAGCGAACTACCTCGGAGAAGCGAGAGTCACCGAGGCGGGCACTCCGGCCACGCTTGAGATCACTTCGATCGACCGCGAGATCAGCATCGGCGACCGCCTGCTTCCGGCCGTCGACAAGACCTCGATGTCCTACGTCCCGCATGCGCCGGAAGGCCAGGTGAGCGGCCGCGTCGTCAAGATGCACGACACGCTCGAGCACGCCGGCAAGAACAGCGTGCTGGCGATCAATCTCGGCAGCCGCGCCGGCATCGAACCCGGCCACGTCCTCGCACTGTACCGCAGCCACGACAAGGTCAAATACGATCTGGACGGCAAGAAGGAAGAATTCAAGCTGCCCGAAGAACGCATCGGCCTGATCTTCGTGTTCCGGGTCTTCAACCGAGTCTCCTACGCGATCGTGATGGAGAGCACGGGTGTCGTCAAAGTAGCCGACTCGGTCCGCCAACCTTGAGCGAATCCTGCGGCCTGGAATCCTGGCTACGCCTGACCCTCGCGGCAGGGGTCGGCCTGGAGACCCAGCGAGCCCTTTTGACGGCCTTCGGACTTCCGGAGGCCGTTTTTGCTTCTGGACGCAGCGCGATCGCGACGCGCTTCGGTCCGAGAGTCGCCGAAGCGCTGTTCGACGATGCGCTCGAGCCCGCAATCGCCGCAGGACTGGAATGGGCGGACAAGCCCGGCAACCGGCTGTTGAGCCTGGCCGACCCGGACTACCCGCCCCAAATGCTGCAGAGCGCCGATCCGCCCACGCTGCTCTATCTGAAAGGTCGCGCCGAACTGCTGGCCAGGGATTCGCTCGCGATCGTCGGCAGCCGCGATGCGACGGCCCAGGGCATCGCGAACGCCGAAGCGTTTGCCGAAACGCTGTCGCGAAGCGGTCTTGCGATCGTCAGCGGCCTCGCGCTGGGCATCGATGCGGCGGCCCACCGCGGAGGTCTGCGCGGCGACGGCGGAACGATCGCGCTGATCGGAACCGGTGCCGACCGGATCTATCCGGCGCGCAACGCCGAACTCGCCCGCGAAATCGCCGAGCGCGGAGTCGTCGTCAGCGAGTTTCCGCTCGGCACGCCTCCGCTGCGCGCGAATTTCCCGCGCCGCAACCGCCTGATCGCGGGTCTTGCCCGCGGCACGCTGGTCGTCGAGGCGGCACTGCAGAGCGGTTCGCTGATCACGGCCAGGCTGGCAGGAGAGCTGGGGCGGGACGTGTTCGCGATCCCCGGTTCGATCCATTCGCCGCTCTCGAAAGGCTGTCACCAGCTGATCCGCGAGGGCGCCAAACTGGTTGAGTCGGCCCAGGACATCGCCGAGGAAATCGGCTGGGCAAAAAACCTGGAACCGGCCGCCGCATCAGGTCCCGCGGGCAGCGCCGACGAAGAGCGTCTTCTCGCCACAATGGGCTTCGATCCCGTCGATGCCGATACGCTCTGCGAACGCAGCAAGTTGACGCCAGATGCCCTCTTCGCCATGCTGCTCGCGTTGGAGCTGGCTGGCCGCGTCGCGCGTTTGCCCGGTGGCCGCTTCGCAAGACTGCCGTGAGCACGCAATTACCATGATCGAAATCCTTGTCTATGTCTTTGAAAGTTACGGCTATCCGGAAGCCTGCCCCGAGCCCGAACAGCTCGCCCGCAAGCTGACCGCCGCCGGCTTCGACCCGGGGGAAATCGATTCGGCGATAGACTGGCTCTCCGGCCTCAAGCGGGTCGCGGGCAGCGAATCGCCGCAGATCGCGCGCGACAGCCGCTCTTTTCGCATCTTTGGCGAAGACGAGCTGCAGCGTTTCGATCTGGCCTGCCGAAGCTTCATGCTCTTTCTCGAAAACTCCGGCGTGCTCGACCCCCTGGGGCGGGAACGCATCCTGGAGAGGGCGATGGCCCTGCCCGACGAGGACATCTCGCTGGCCAAGCTCAAGATCATCGTGCTGATGGTGTTGTGGCAGCAGCAGGAAGAGGTCGATTCGCTGGTACTCGAAGAACTGCTGGGCGAGGAGGAGGGCGATTGGGTCGACTTCGTCCCGCCCGCCCTGAACTGATCGCCCGTTCCGTCGGGCCGCAGGCCTGACGGACGTTTTAACCCAATTTCCCGCATGGCCTCGCTCCCCCGGAGCAGAGAGGTCAAGCCGAGCTCAAATGACAAAACAATTGATCATCGCCGAAAAGCCTTCCGTTGCGCAGGACATTGCCCGCGCGCTCGGCGGCTTCACTCGCGAAGGCGACTATTTCGAATCCGAGCACTACGTCCTGTCCTCGGCCATCGGGCACCTGCTCGAGCTCGCCGTTCCCGAAGAATACGAAGTCAAGCGCGGCAAGTGGAGCTTCGCCCATCTGCCGGTGATCCCTCCCCGCTTCACGCTGAACCCGATCGACAAGACCGCCGACCGGCTCAAGCTGCTCGCCAAGCTGATCAAGCGCAAGGACGTCAGCGGCCTGATCAACGCCTGCGATGCGGGACGGGAAGGCGAGCTGATCTTCCACTACATCGCCCAGCACGCGAAGACCGACAAACCGGTGCAGAGGCTGTGGCTGCAGTCGATGACGGCCGGATCGATCCGCGACGGCTTCACCCGCCTGCGCCAGGCCCAGGAGATGAGCGGGCTCGCCGATGCCGCGATGAGCCGCGCCGAGAGCGACTGGCTGATCGGCATCAACGGCACCCGGGCGATGACCGCGTTCAATTCGAAGACCGGCGGCTTCCACCTGACCACGGTCGGACGAGTCCAGACCCCGACCCTGTCCCTGGTCACCGAGCGCGAAGAGCGGATCCGCAAGTTCGTCTCGCGCGACTACTGGGAACTCGAAGGACATTTCGGCGCCGCCGCAGGCACTTACATCGGCCGCTGGTTCGACGAGAGCTTCCGCAAGAATGAAAACGACGAGCACGCGACGGCTTCCCGGCTGTGGGACAAGGCCAGTGCCGATGCGGTCATCGCGCGCTGCGCCGGCAAGCCGGGCAAGGTCGAGGAAGAGAGCAAGCCTTCGAGCCAGCTCTCGCCGCTGCTCTTCGATCTGACCAGCCTGCAACGCGATGCGAACGGGCGCTTCGGCTTCTCGGCGCGGACAACGCTGCAGATCGCCCAGGCGCTGTACGAAAAGCACAAGGTGCTGACCTATCCGCGAACCGATGCGCGCGCGCTGCCTGAGGACTACATCCCGACCGTGCTCGACACGCTGAAAAGCCTGCCCGAGCGCTATGCGCCTTTCGCAAGCCAGATCGCCAAACAGGGCTGGGTGCGTCCGAACAAGCGCATCTTCAACAACGCGAAGATCTCGGACCACTTCGCGATCGTGCCGACCGGAACGGCTCCGAAGAGCCTGTCGGAAGCCGAAGCGAAGATCTACGACCTCGTCGTCAAGCGCTTCCTGTCCGTGTTCTTCCCGGCCGCCGAATACCTGGTCACGACCCGGATCACCCGGATCGGCGCCGACGCGTTCAAGACCGAGGGCAAGATCCTGGTCAATGCCGGCTGGCTGGCGATTCACGGCAAGGAGGCGGCGAGCGACGACGACGATTCCGCGCCCGCTCTGGCTCCGGTTCAGCCGGGCGAAGTGGTCAAGACCGAAGAGGTGCTGCTCAAGCCCAACGTCACGAAACCGCCGGCGCGCTACAACGAAGCAACGCTGCTCTCGGCGATGGAAGGCGCGGGCAAGCTCGTCGATGACGAGGATCTGCGCGAAGCGATGGGCGGACGCGGCCTGGGCACTCCGGCGACCCGCGCCCAGATCATCGAAAACCTGATCACCGAACAGTACATGTTGCGCGAAGGCCGCGAGCTGATCCCGACCGCGAAAGCGTTCTCGCTGATCACGCTGCTCAAGGGCCTGGGGATCGAGGAGCTGCGCTCGCCTGAGCTGACCGGCGAATGGGAATACAAGCTGGGCCTGATCGAGCGCGGAGAGCTCTCGCGCACCGCCTTCATGGGCGAGATCGCCGCGATGACCCAGCACATCGTCGAGCGCGCGAAGACCTACGACAACGATACGATCCCCGGCGACTTCGGAATCCTCGCGACGCCCTGCCCCAAATGCGGCAAGCAGATCCGCGAGACCTACAAGAAATTCCAGTGCAGCGGCTGCGATTACAGCCTGTGGAAGATCGTCGCCGGCCGTCAGTTCGAGCTCGCCGAGATCGAAACGCTGCTGACCGACGGAGTCGTCGGCCCGCTGACCGGTTTCCGCAACAAGATGGGGCGGCCCTTCAACGCGATCATCAAGCTCAACGACGAGAAGCAGCCCGAGTTCGACTTCGGCCAGCCCAAGGAGGGCGCGGATGCCGAACCGGTCGACTTCTCGGCCCACACCCCTCTGGGCGCCTGCCCGAAGTGCAAGGCCCAGGTCTTCGAGCACGGCATGTCCTATGTCTGCGAAAAATCGGTCGGCCCGGACAAGTCCTGCGACTTCCGCTCGGGCAAGGTGATCCTGCAGCAGGAAATCGAAGCCGAGCAGATGAAGAAGCTGCTTCTCGAAGGGCGCACCGATCTGCTGAAGAACTTCATCTCGTCGCGCACCCGGCGCAAGTTCTCGGCCTTCCTGGTCCGCGACGCGGCCGGCAAGGTCGGCTTCGAGTTCGAGAAGAAAGCACCGCGCGCGACCAAGGCCAAGGCAGAGGACGGCGAGGCCAAGCCTGCCGCCAAGGCCAAGCCGGCGGCGAAGCGCACCAGCGCCAAAACCGCGAAGGAGTAACCGGGCTCTTCGGCGGTTCAGCGTGATGCCGGAGCGGGAGAAGCCCGCCCGGTTGATCAGAGCTCGGCGGTGCCCGAGCCGTCGTCCTCGTCTATCCAGGCGGTCAGCAGCGTATAGCTGACCGCGAGCACGACCGGGCCGACGAAGAGACCGACGATGCCGAACGCGAGCAGGCCGCCGATCACGCCGGCCAGGATCAGCAGCAGAGGCAGATCGGCGCCGCGGCGGATCAGCCAGGGCCTCAGGATGTTGTCCAGCGTCGTCGCGGCGAGCGTGATCGCGATCAGGAACACACCCCAGCCGGTGCTGCCCTGGTAGAAGAGCCAGATCGTCGCCGGGATCAGCACCAGGGTCGGCCCCAGCTGGGCGACGCAGCAGACGAACATCAGCGAACTGAGCACCGCCGCATAGGGCACTCCGGCGATCGCCAGACCGATTCCGCCGAGCGCCGACTGCACCAGCGCCGTCACAACGACCCCCATCGCGACCGCCCGGGCCGCCTGGGCCGCCAGCGCGACGACCGTGTCACCCCGCTCGCCGCCAATCCGGTGCGCGAAACGTCGGATCACAGCCGCAGCGGCCTCTCCACGCGCATAGAGCACCGCGGACAGCGCTAGGGTCAGCAACACATGCAGGCTCAGCATGCCCAGCCCGCCGGCGCGTGCAGCGATCCAGCCCGTGATCTTGCCCGCGTAGGGCTGAAGCTCGGCAAGCCACTGCGAAGGCCCGGCCGCGACGAAACCGTGCCATTCGCTGACCAGCCGGCTCCCGTAGGGCAGCTTGACGAGCCAGGCGGGCGCTTCGGGAAGAGGCCCGGCCGAGAACGCGGTCACTCCATCGCGCAGATCGCCCAGGTGGTCGATGATCGTGCCGATCGCGAGCACGATGGGCAGCGCGACGATCAGCACCAGAGCCAGAGTCATCGCCAGCACGGCCAGCGACCGCCGCCCCCAGAGCAGGCTCTGCGCCTTCTTCATCAGCGGCCAGGTCGATACGACGATCATCGCGGACCAGACCAGAGCAGGCAGGAAAGGTTTGACGATCCACAGGGATCCGGTGATCAGCAGACCGATCACCAGAATCATGAAAAGGGTGCGGGCCAGATCGTGGCTGGGCGAGAAGCTCATCGTGGGGACTCGGTAACCGCGGCTGCGGGGTTGAGCCCGATTCTATGGCCCCCGGACGCTCGCGCAAACCCGAAGCGCATCGCCGTGCGCGGCGATGGACGCAGAGGACGGAATTCGGCTACAATCGCACGCTTCCTGCATCCGTAGCTCAGCTGGATAGAGTACTGCCCTCCGAAGGCAGGGGTCGCACGTTCGAATCGTGTCGGATGCACCAGATTCAAGTCGGGCTGGATCGAGAGATCCAGCCCTTCGTCTTTGTGCAGCGGCGGAGCGCTTACGGCCGCCCCAACGGATATGCCCCCCCATCCCGTCAAGGACTTCCGGACCGACATCAACGGCCTGCGCGCACTCGCGGTCACTCTGGTCCTGCTCTACCATTTCTCGATGGGCGTAGGCGGCGGCTTCGTCGGCGTCGATGTGTTCTTCGTGATCTCGGGCTATCTGATGACCCGGATCATCAGCCGCGACAGCCCGAAAACCCCTTTCCGGGCCTTCGACTTCTACCTCGCCCGAGTTCGCCGCATCGCGCCAGCGCTGTGGGCGATGACGGGCTGCGTCCTGGTCGCCGGTGCCGCCTGGCTGATGCCGGCCGGGTTTGCGCGTCTCGCCGTCCATGCCCGCGACAGCCTGCTCTTCGTCTCGAACCTGACCTATACGGGCGAGGCGGGTTACTTCGACGCGGCCGCGAACACGAAGTGGCTGCTCCACACCTGGTCGCTCGCGGTCGAATGGCAGTTCTACCTGATCCTGCCCTGGTTCTTCATAGGCCTGCGCCACCTGGGCCTGCCCCGACGCGGCCAGATCCTCGTCTTCGCCGTGCTCGCGCTCGCCTTCTTCGCCAACTGCGCGCTACAGACCCCAAAACAGCCGACCCGGTACTTCTATGGCCTCGACTCGCGCGCCTGGGAGCTGCTGGCCGGAGGCCTGGTGTTCTTCGCAGGCGACCGGCTCTCCCGTCTGGGCTGGGCGCAAAAGCTCGCCGAGCTCGCCGGCCTCGCGCTGATCCTCGCCAGCGCCGCGCTCGCCAGCGAAGCGCTCAAATGGCCGGGCGCCTGGGCCCTGGGGCCGGTCGCCGGTGCAGCACTGGTGTTGCTCGCGAATCGCCGCTCACGGCTGACCGGCAATGCGCTCGCGCAGTGGCTGGGCTATCGATCCTATTCGCTCTACCTGTGGCACTGGCCCGTCGTCGCCTTCCTGAACCTGTGCGGCTATTGGGGCCTGCCCGCCCGGCTGGCGGGCATCGCCGTCGCACTGCTCCTCGCCGAACTGTCCTGGCGCGGGGTCGAGGAGCCGGGCCGCAAGCTCTTTGCGGCGCCGCGCCAGGCCTGGATCGCCGCCGCGCTGTTGCTCGGCGTCCTGGCTTTCGGCCTGCCGGCCGCTCTGACGGCGGCGCGCACGGCCTGGGGCCCTTTCGGAGATGAGGCCGGCGAGATCGCCCGGCTCGAAGAAGCGCACGGCGACTGGGGCTTTGCGGCGAAGACGCACCCCGGCAGCCGGATCACCGCCGAGCTCGCCGCGACCGCGCCGACGAAGCGGCTCACCGTGGTCCTCGGCGATTCGCACGCCGAGCAGTGGTTCCCCCGCATCGAGGCGCTCGCCGAGCGCCCGGCAAAAGTGCTGTTCCTGACCCACGGCGGCTGCCTTCCGATTCCCGGCCACGAGCGGATCGGCTCGCGCGAACCCTGCGGCGAGTTCGCCAGCGAGGCCTGGCGCGAAGCGCTGGCCCTGCGCCCGCAGCACCTGCTGATCACGTCCTCGTGGATACCCTACTTCTTCGAGGCCGACGGCGGCTATGCGCACCTGTCCTGCCATCAGCGGGAAGGCCAGTGTCAGCCGGTCCGCTCGGAAGCCGGGCTCGATGCCTTGTTCGAGCGCTTCGCCGAGCGGGTCCGCGCGGCCAGAGCGCAAGGCATCGCGGTGACGCTGCTGGGTCCGATCCCACAGTCCTTCGAGTCCTATCCCGAAAAGAAGTCGCGACAGATCGCGGCGCGTCACCTGCCGCTGCCCGTCCACGTCGAAGCCTCCCCCGGCCTGCTCGCCGGCTATCTGGACGAGGCGCGCTTTCGCCGCGCTGCGGCTCCGATCGACACCCGGCTGCAGCGGATCGCGCGCGAGACCGGCGCGACCTTCGTCGATCCGGCCGACCACCTGTGTGCGAAGGGCCGCTGCCCGCTGACCGACAGAGAAGGCCGCCCACTCTACAAGGACGAATCGCACCTGCGCCCCGCCAGCGTGATCGACGAGCGCTGCGACTGGTTCGATGAACTGATCTTCGACTGAGGTGCACCGCCCGCCTTACAAAGTTCAATGGACAGCGCAGACCATTTCAGACCTGAACTGATAAGGAAAAAGTGGATGAAAAAGAGAAACGTTCTTCTGTTGCTGTCAGCGCTTTTGATCGATTCGACCGCGTTGGCCGGAGATGTCGTCGGTCACGTTCGTGCGCACGATGGACAGCCCGTCGTCGGAGCGACTGTGGCAATCGGCAATGGCACGCGCGCGCCGAGCGTGACGTCGACGGATTCCGTCGGCGAATATCGCTTTACCGACCTGCCTGCCGGCACCTATGGCGCAACGGCGACGACCCCCGACGCAGGCGCGGCTTACAAGAGCGGAATCGCCGTCGCTGAGCATGGAAGGAGCGAAGGGATAGAACTCGTCCTCGACGCGGCCGCCCCCCGCATTGGCGTGCGCGTGACTTCGCCGACCGGAAAGCTACCGGGCGGACTCGTCGTATTTGCCAACCGCTGGAGCGAGGACACTGGCGACGCTTTCTACACGAAGGCCGTCGACGGAGAATGTCGCCTGTCGGTGATTCCCGGATCGTATCTCGTCGCCGCAAAGGCCCCCGGATGGTACGGCCAGTCGCAACTCGTGAAATTGTCTGGCGGGCCGGCAAGGGTCGAGTTTGGACTCTACCCCGAGAAGGGAAGCGAACCGGCGCTTTCCGCCGAGTTGATCGAGATGGAGCGCGAGGATCAGCGCGTTCGAACTCAGTACCTCAAGGAGTTCGCCAGCAAGGAGGCTCAAGCCGCGATCGCCAAAGTGGACGAGAAGAATAGACAGCGCCTGGTCGAGATCGTCAAAAAATTCGGCTGGCCACGCGCTGAACTCGTCGGATACAGCGCGGAGCAGGCAGCGTGGACGCTCATCCAGCATGAGTCGGGCCAATTGCGCAAGAGCGTGCTCCCGCAGCTCAAAGCGGCAGCAGAGGCCGGCGAGATACCCTTGAACAACTTTGCGCTGTCGGTCGATCGCGACCTCATGACCGACGGGAAGAAGCAGCTCTACGGCAGCCAGTTCCGAGAGAACGCGCAGGGCGAGTGGGAGCTCTACCCTGTCGAGGACGAGGCGAACGTCGACCGCCGACGCGCGCAGATGGGGATGGAGCCGCTCGCCGACTACCGTGCAAAAATCGCTCGAATCTACGGTTCACGCGCCTCCGGGAAATAGCGGGCGAAAAGCCCGGGGTTCCGCGCCAGCTTTGGGCCATCTTGTTGCGATTCAGGGGCCTCTCCCCGCGTTCGGGGAGAGCAAGCCTCTGCGTGCCCCGACCGCGTGAAGCCGCCCCCCGAAACAACGAACGGCCCGCAAGGGGCCGTCTTTTCGTGCGCCTCGCTGAAGATCAGAGCTTCGCGTGCATCAGATCGAGGACGGGCTTGATCTTGCCCTTGCCGGCCGCATCGGCGCTGTCGTAGCGCTTCTGCGTCCACTGCAGCGCGGTCTGACCGTCGTCCTCGGCTTCGGCGACCGCGCGGCGGCCGACCTTGGTCACGATCAGCGTCGCGGCATCGAGCGCGCCCGCCGCCGCCGCGGTGCGCAGCAGCGACAACTTACCGCAGCGGATGTCCTCATAGCTGTGGCGCAGCTCGATCCGGTTCTCGTCGAGCTTGCGGCGCAGCGAAGAGCGGTCGTTCGCCTTCGTGTATTCGCAGATGCTCGAAACAGCACGGTCAAGGTCGTCTTCGGCCCAGGCGGCATTCGCGCCGAAGATCGCGGCAAGGCTCAGGCAGAGAGTCATTTTTTTCATTTTGCTTTCCTTTCAAGATCGCCGCCGTGCGAGGCACGGCGGCGGGGGGATCAGACCCGGAACTGGACGACCATCTGCTGCAGCCGATCGGCCAGGGCGGCCAGCTCGCGCGCCGAGGAGGCGGTGGATTGGGAACCCGACGCGGTCTGTTCGGCGATGCTGCCGATCTCGTCGACGTTGCGGTTCAGGCCTTGCGTGACCTGGCGCTGGGCAAGCGCCGCTTCAGCGATGCTCTCGCTCATCTGGTCGACACAGCGCATGCTCTCGAGGATCGCGGCGAGCGCTTCACCCGCCTCGCCCGCCTCGCTGACGCTGGCCTGGGTGCGTTCGCGGCTCGCCTGCATCGCCTGAACCGCCTCCTGAACCCCGCCCTGGAGCTGCTCTATCGTCTTCTGGATCGCTGCGGTCGACTCGCGGGTGCGGCTCGCCAGCGTGCGCACTTCGTCGGCGACGACTGCAAAGCCACGCCCCGCCTCACCGGCGCGCGCCGCTTCGATCGCCGCGTTCAGCGCCAGCAGATTGGTCTGTTCGGTCACGTCGCGGATCACATCGACGACGCGGCCGATCTGCTCGCTATAGTCGTCGACGCGGCCGACGACTTCGGCGGCGCTCTCGATGTTCTCGGCGAGGCTGTGAATCGTCTCGAGGTTGGACGAGATCACGGCTCGCCCCTGTTCGGCGACCGAGCGCGCCGAACGGATCTCGTCGAGCGTGCGACCGGCGCTGTCGGCGACCGCATCGACGCTGCGCGACATCTCGTGCATCGCATCGACCATCTCGTCGGTCCGATTCTTCTGCTGAGCGATACCGGCGTTGGTCTGCTGCGTGACGGCCGCCGTGTGTTCGCTGGCCGCGGCAAGCCTGGCCGCATCCTGAGTGACTTCTTTGAGCATGTCGCGCAGCTTGTCGGTCAGCTCGTTGACCCAGCGCCCGAGGTTCGCGAACTCGTCGCTGCCGGCAATGCGCACATGCTGGGTCATGTCGCCTCCGGCGACGAGCTTGAGCTGGGTCACGACCTTTTCGAGCGGCGAGCGGATCGACAGGGTCACAAACCAGGCGGTCGCACCGGCGAGGCCCAGCGCGACGAGCCCGATCAGCGCCATCGCGATGCTCGCGGTCGTGCCGGTCGCGAGTCCCGCCTTGAGCGACTCGTCGGTGCGGTGTTCGGCCAGCGCATCGAGCTCGCCGAGCTTGCGCCGCGTCGCCTCTATCTTCTGGTTCAACCCGGCGAGCAGCTTGTCCGCCCTCTCCTCGCTCTCCAGACCGCTGACGAAGTGGGTCAGCGCGGCATCCGGCCCGGCCAGCAGGCCGACATAGTGCTCGACCGAGCTGCTCAGTGCGTCGGCTCCGTGCAAGGCCTTCGCCTCTCCGGCCAGATCCTGGGCCTGGGCAGCGAGGTCTTTCGCGGCGATCCGGGCGCCGGCGAGTTGCGGGCGCTGCAGCGCGTCGGTCGCGGCGATCACGCCCTGCTTGACGTCCTTCTTCAGCTTCGCGATTGCGGCGCGATTGGCGCCTCCCTTGTCGAGCTGGTCGGCAAGCGCGGCGTCGAGTTCGTCAGCGCTGTCTTCGAGCGCCCCCCTCGCCTTCTCGGTCGCCTTGAACTTCGCGACATATTCGCCGTGTGCCTTCAGGGTCTGCGAGGCGGTCGAGGTCACCTCCCCGAGCAGACCATGCAGGGCATTGACCGCTTCGACGAGTTCGGGATCTCCTCCGGAATCGCCGCTCGCGCCGATCTGGCGACTCAGACTCTCGAAACGGCTCTGCAATTCGGGGAGCTTCTCCGGGTCGCGGCTCGCGTGATAGGTATCGACGAGGCGGCCGACCTCGAGCAGGCGGACGGTCAAGGTCTGGCTGTCGATGCGGATGTGCGCGGCGGAAGCGACCGACTTCAACGCGCCATCGACCCGGCTCAGGCCGATCAATCCGGAGCCGCCGACCGCGACCAGCAGCGCGGCCAGCACGGCAAACCCACCAGCGATGCGCTGGACAACAGTGAATCGGGAAAACACGCGGCATCTCTCCTGTCCTTCGTGGGGGGATCCTCCGCGGCACCGCACCTGGGCGGCGCCGTCGGGGACGAAGAACGACAGGAAGTGCAGGTCAACACATCACCCCCTGTGTTCAGGAGGGCTATCGGCCTGGGAGAGAAGTCTTTAAGACGGGATTATTGGATAGATATTATCGTTTTTATCAATAATACCAATTTCATAGATTCAAACTCAGACCCGGAAGCGCTCGGCGGCTTTGCGCATCGCATCCGCGAGCGCCGCGAGCTCGTGTGAAATTCCGGCAGCCTCCCCGGCGCCCCGGCAGTTCTCTTCGCTCATCCGGGCGATCTGCTCGACGTGCGCGGCGATCTGATTGCTCGCCTCGCCCTGCTCCCTGAGCGCCCCCGAGATCGCATTGACCTCGTCCTCGGCTTCGCGGGTTCGCTCATTGATGAGCCTGACGGATTCCCCCGCACTGTCGGCGACCGCGACGCCGGATTCGACCAGCGAAACCGCAGCCCCCATGCTCGCCGCAGCGCCGTCCACACCTGACTGGATCGCCGCGATCTTGGTACCGATATCCTGGGTTGCATGCGCAGTCCGCTCGGCCAGCTTGCGCACCTCGTCGGCGACGACCGCGAAACCGCGGCCTTGCTCGCCGGCGCGGGCGGCTTCAATTGCGGCATTGAGGGCGAGCAGATTGGTCTGATCGGCGACTTCCTTGATCGCCTGAACGATGCCGGAAATTTCGCGGGAGGCCGCGCCCAGCGTCCCGATCGAGTCCCCGGTCTGGGCGATCCTGCCGGCGATCTCCTTCATCCTGCGCACCGACTCCCCGATGACTTCGCTGCCCTCATGGGCGGCCTCCCCGGACTTGTGCGACAGATCAAATGCCCGGCCGGCATTGTCAGCCACCTGATTGATGCTGACCGTCAGCTCCTCAATCGTCGCCGCCATACTCGAAGCGGCTTCCGATTGCCGCTCCGAGCTTCCGGAGACCTGCCTGGCGGCGGCCGAAAGCCGACCCGCCGTCTCCGCGTTGCGGGCGATACCCTCGAGCAGTTCCTTCAGCGTCGTACGCACTGACGCGACCAGCCTATTGACGGCCTCAGCCGTCTCTCCGACTTCGTCGCTCCTGACCACGTCGAGGCGAAGCGTAAAGTCAGATTCGCTCGCCATCCGCGCGGTCGTCTGGCTGATCTTGCGCAGAGGTGGGATCACCGACTGGAAGAGCCAATAGCTCATCGCCACCGCGACGGCCAGAGCCGCCACGGTGACTGCGATCAGCATCCTGTTCGCAGTGGAAGAGCTCCGCTGGGCTTCCTCCCTGATCAGGGAAGCCCCTTCGGTGCTGTTCGCCACCAGCTTGTCGACCGCGGGCAGCAGATCGCGAAACGCCTTGCGGGAATCGCCGCGGAAGTAGGCCAGACCCGCCTCCATGTTGCCCGCCCGAACCAGGGCTTCCAGCTGCTGATGGGTCTGCAGGTAAGCGCCGAGCTTGGCCTCAAACGTCTCATGGAGAGCCTTTTCGTCGCCCGACACGAGAAGGGGCAGCAGAGCCTGCTCTTCGCTCTTCAGATCGGCGAAGTTCTTCGTCATGCGCCCCAGCGTCTCATCGATCTCCTCGGGAGAACGAGTCAGCAAAAGCTGGGTCTCCCGATTCCGGTAGTCGACCAAAGACGCCTTCATCGCCGAACTGTGCTGAACCTTTGGCAAGGAGCTCGCGTTTATTCGGTCAAGCACTCCCGATACATCGCCCAAGCCGATGATCCCGATTCCCCCGACGAAGACGGTCAGCAAAGAGAGGATTGCGAAAGATGCAATCAATTTCCGGGAGATACGCATGTTGGCCAGTCCTGTCATCGGAGATGACTCAGATTATTCTTTAGTCATCTCCGCCGCAAACCGGACATGGCTTGATCTGACCCACCTCAGAACGACTGCCCCAGGACCCGGACGACACCGGCCTCGTGGCTCGGATGCATCAGCGAATCGCGGGTCATCGCGCTCATCGGCACTTTCAGCGTCGGGGTGTTGAACCACCGGTCGTAGATCGCATTGATCTCTCCGCTCGCGAACAGCGCCGCCAGCGCCTTGTCGACGAGAGCGAGGAGCTGTTTGTCGTCCTTGCGCACAACGAGACCGACAGGCTCCACGGACAGACCGGCGCCGACGACCGCGAACTGCTCGGGATGGCTCAGCCGCCCCATCTGGCCGGCCAGCTGCACCTCCTGCTGGGCAAATGCGTCGACCTTCCCGGCATCGAGCGCCCGCACCGCCTCGCCGTTGCCGGCGAAAACCTGCAGCTTCATCCCCGCCCCGCTCGCCTGGAGTCCGCTGAAGATCTTCTCGGAGGTGGTTCCGCGAACGATTCCGACCCGTTTGCCATTCAGCGATTCGAGTCCGGAAATCCCGGAATCCTTGCGCACCAGAAGACGGGTGCCGGACACGAAGATCGAGTAGCTGAAAGCCACTTTCTGCTGGCGGGATTTGAGGTTGGTCGTCGAACCGCATTCGATGTCGATCGCGCCCGAAGCGATCTTGTCGAACCTGTCCTCGGTCGTCACCTTCTGGAAAGAGAGTTTGAGCTCGGAGAGCTTCAGCTCCCGGCGCAGCGCATCGGCGACTTTCCGGCAGATGTCGATCGTATAGCCGACCGGCTGTTTCTGTTCGTTGAGATAGGAGAACGGAATGGCGGCCTCGCGCACGCCGACGAGCAGCGTGCGGGTCGCGCGTATCCGCTCAAGGCTGTCCGCGGCGCTCGCGGCGAGCGGAACCAGCAAAAGGGCGAGCAAGGCGCATCCGAGCAGTGACCTGATTGTCCGAGTATTCATCGCATCTCTTCCGCAGCATCTCGTTGACGGAGCCGGAGTTTCCGGCGTGAGGAAACCGCAAAGGCGCAGGATCACCCGACGCCCACAAGGAAGGATAGAAGATGAAAGCGCTGTCCGCGCCCCAAGGCGGACAGCGCGTCCATGAAACCGGACACGGCTTCATGGACGACTCCCGGGCGTCAGTCGACCGCGGGCTTGACCAGGCCGTCGGCCTTGAACATGTGCTTGATGCCGCGCACGGCCTGACGGATCCGCGCCTCGTTCTCGATCAGCGCAAAACGGACGTGATCGTCGCCGTAGTCGCCGAAACCGACTCCGGGCGATACGGAAACCTTGGCCTTTTCGAGCAGCTGCTTCGCGAACTCGAGCGAACCGAGCTGGCGATAGGGTTCGGGAATCCTCGCCCAGATGTACATCGAAGCCTTGGGCAGTTCGACATTCCAGCCCGCTTCGGTCAGGCCCTTGTACAGCACGTCGCGTCGCTTCTGGTAGGTCTCGGCAATCTCCCTGACGCAGCTCTGATCGCCTTCGAGCGCCGCGATCGCGGCGACCTGCAGCGGCGTGAAGGTGCCGTAGTCGTGGTAGCTCTTGATCCGCGCCAGCGCCGCGACGAGGTCGGGGTTGCCGACCATGAAGCCGATCCGCCAGCCGGCCATGTTGTAGCTCTTCGACAGCGTGAAAAACTCGACTGCAATGTCCTTGGCGCCCGGCACCTGCATGATCGAAGGCGCCTTCCAGCCGTCGAACACGATGTCGGCATAGGCGAGGTCATGGACGACGAAAATGTCGTGCTTCTTCGCCAGCGCGACGACGCGTTCGAAGAAGTCGAGCTCGACGCACTGCGCGGTCGGATTGGACGGGAAGCCGAGCACCATCATCTTCGGCTTCGGATAGGTGCCGCGTATCGTGTTCTCGAGTTCCGCGAAGAAATCGACACCGGGGACCAGCGGCACCGAGCGGATGTCGGCGCCAGCGATCACCGCACCGTAGATGTGGATCGGATAGCTCGGATCGGGCACCAACACCGTGTCGCCACGGTCGAGCGTCGCGAGCATCAGGTGGGCGAGGCCTTCCTTCGAGCCGATCGTGACGATCGCTTCGCTGTCGGGGTCGATTTCGACGTCGTAGCGCTCCCGATACCAGCGCGAGATCGCGCGGCGCAGCCGGGGAATGCCACGAGAAGCCGAATAACCGTGGGTATCGGGACGCTGGGCGACTTCGACGAGCTTGGCAACGATATGGGCGGGAGTTGCCCCATCGGGATTACCCATGCTCATGTCGATGATGTCTTCGCCGCGGTGGCGGGCGGCCAGCTTCAGCTCGCTGGTGATGTTGAAGACGTAGGGAGGGAGACGATCGATGCGCGCAAAGCGGCGCTTGCCCGAGGCGGACATGGCGAACCTTTCACGTAAGCGCCCGGAACCGTCCGAGCGACGTGGCCGCGGGAGCGGCCGGCCGTCATGTTACGCCTTTGCCGCTCAGGCGGCTTGCGATGTGGCCTCGGCGTCGGCCGGAGCTTCGAGGCGCACTTTCGACAGCTCGACCGCTTCGAACACGACCTTGCCGTCGCCGGGGATCACCATGCTGTCGCCGGGTTTCAGCACATGGTCGCCAGCCTGATCGGGAGTCGTAACCCATACGCCCCCGCTGATGACGGCCATCCGGTATCCGGCATAACGGTCCAGAGTGGTCGGACTGGACGCTTCGATAACGATAAGCTTGTGAGCGAGATCGACTCTCATGACAGACTCCGTAGAGGGGGATTCGATGGTGTCATTCTGGCCCGGCCCGGGCTTCTGCGCTTTCATGCTTTCTCACTGACTCGTGAGTCCCGCTAACAAGCGCGCCCTTCCCCCTCTGCCGCCGCTCGCCGCGCTGCGCGCCTTCGAAGTCGCCGCGCGCCTGGGCAGCATGTCGGCCGCCGCCGAAGAGCTGTCGGTGACTCACGGCGCGGTCAGCCAGCAGGTCCGCGCGCTGGAGGACTGGCTGGGCCAGCCGCTCTTCGAGCGGCGCGGCCGGCGCCTGATCCTCAGCGCGAGCGGCGAGCAGCTCGCCGAGGTCGCGCACGAATCGCTGCGCCACATCGGCGAGGCGGTCGCGGTGCTGCGCCGGCGCAAGAACCCGCGCCGCCTGACCGTGACGACCTTCCCGTCCTTCGCCGCCCGCTGGCTCAGCCCGCGGATCGGCCGCTTCCTCGAACACGAGCCCGACATCGAGCTGAACATCGTCTCGACCGAGAGCCAGCTCGACCTGATCCGCGACGGCATCGATGTCGCGATCCGCTTCGGCCCGGGCGGCTATCCTGAGGCCTGCTGCGAGTACCTGATGGACGACGCGCTGCTCGTCGTGTGCAGCCCGGACTACCGGGGCGGCGCGCTGCCGCGCACGCCCGCCGATCTGAAGGATGCAGAGTTACTGCACGGCACCGGCGAGGACTGGCCGATCTGGTTCAAGGCCGCCGGGCAGGACCGACCCGAGCCGCGCGGCGGCATCAGCTACAACGATTCGAGCCTCGCGCTGCAGGCCGCGATTGACGGCGGCGGCGTGCTGCTGACCCGGCTGCGCCTGGCCCAGGACGCATTGCGCGCGCACCGGCTGATCCAACTCTTCGACGTGCGCTGCCCCGTGCCCTGGCGCTACTGGCTGCTGACGCCCCCCGGCCAGAGCGCCTCGCCGCTGATCGCGCGCTTTCGCGAATGGCTGCTCAGCGAGGTCGCGGCCGAGCAGCAGGGCCGCGGCCCGGCTCGTCCAGACGGACTGTAGGGGCCTTCGGATTGGCTGAGCCGATCAATATTCCAGCCACCATGGAACGTTCTTTTCTCCTCGATAAACCTTCCCGTCGTAATGAAAAACCTGCTGCTCTGTGCGGTTTTTGTGTTTACCAAGACGCGGGCCATTTGAATCGGCCGTGATTTTTGCCGTTACCTGTAGATCGGAAAGACCGTTTGTTCTGGTCGTCCCGACGCCTATCGTCAGCTTGGCATTTTCCCATACTGCATTGGAAGATTCAGTGCTGAGACAACCACTGAACGACTTCTGCTTGTTCATAGCCAGATTCAAAACAGGCCGCAGCTGCTTTCCTTCCGGTACGAATAGAGTCAGCTCGTCGCTCCAACTCGCTTCCCCACAACTGGGTCCCATGCTAGAACTATCGAAACGGACAGCAAAAGCCCTGACCCCGTCGGCAAGCTGATATCTCGCTGTATCAATCCGCAGACTGCCAGCCCCGAATTCTGTTGCGGCATCCTCATCTACGGTTTTTTTATAGTGGCTGCTCACCCGCCATGATTTTCTATCTATCACGGCAACAACAAGCTGTTTTTCGTATTCCTCTCCCGCGTCATAGGCAAGCGCAGCGAGAATGAAACGCTCGTCATAGGGCCATATCTTGCAGGACTCGGATACGACATTCCCCCCCTCACCGGAAGAGAGCTCAACGGTTTTCAGGTCAGTCATGACCGCTTCGTAGACTTCCGGCACGCAGGTCTTTTCCTCGCTTCGAGCCTGTACGCTACCCGCTACGAGACATACGGCTAATGCCGCAGAGAAATTGGAGAGTTTCATTGAATCCTCCGTTGAGTTTGATCTGCCGGTTCGGGCTGTCTCATATTTTAGGGCAATACTCACGGCTTGATCCCAGCCGGCTTTGCTGTTTTTAGGTCGCGAAAGCCCATACCTACTCCCCCCAGCGGCAATAGCGTGGTCTGTTTCACATATCCAGGTGCAGAAACTGGTTGAAGCCGGTCGCGGCGTAATCGCCGAAGGCTTCGCCGTTCGCAAAGCCCATGTTCCGGTAGAGCGCAAGCGCGGGCTCGAAGGCCTCGCCGGAGCCGGTTTCCAGGCTGAGCCGGTGGTAGCCGCGCGCCCGGGCCAGATCGAGCAGATGGGCGAGCAGGCGGCGGGCCGCCCCGCGGCGCAGATGGTCGGGATGAGTGCGCATGGACTTGAGCTCGCCGCTGTCGCCGGAGAGCTCCTTCAGCGCCCCGCATCCGAGCAGCGTGTCGCCCTCCCAGATCGTCCAGAAGCTGATGTGCGGGCTCTGGAGTCCGGACAGATCCAGCGCGAAGACGCTTTCCTTCGGGGATGTGCGGTGCATGCCGGCCAGGTGGATGCGCAGCAGTTCGATGACCTGGGGATCGGAGAAATCACCGGGGACGATTCTCATGCCGGTCTCCTGATGGCGAGGACGTAAGTGGCGGTTTGCGTACCGGTGCTCTCGAAAGCGGAAGCGCCGGTCAGATGAAAGCGCAGGCAGTCCTGTCCGGCCAGCGCGTAGGTCTTGCCGGCGCAGTCGATCTTCAGCTCCCCCGCGAGCAGCAGCAGGTGCTGTTCCAGGCCGCGAACCGGGGGGGAGTCGTACTCGATGCGGGCGCCGGCCGGCAGCTCGGCCCAGATCAGCTCGACCTGATAGCCGGGCTGGGGCGGCGAGATCGAGGTTCTCGCGAATCCGGTTTCGGGATCGTGCCAGCGGAAAGCGTCGGCCCGGCGGATCAGCGAAGGAGCATCCTCTTCCACGTCGAGCAAGAGCTGCGACATCGTGAGGCCATAGGCCGTGCAGAGCTTGCCCAGCACGCCGGCCGTGGGGCTGGTCTCACCCCGCTCTATCCGCGACAGCGTGGCGCGGCTGACACCGGAAGTCTGCGCGACATCTTCGAGCGACAGGCCGCGGTCGCGTCTGAGCGCTTCGAGGCGCAACGCGATGCGCTGTTCAAGCAAATCCATGCCGTCTCCTTTTGGAGAAATATTCCCAAAACAGAGAAATATTCCCTCTCGGCCTGCCGCCTGTCAAGCCCGGAAGCGCTTAGAGCCACACCGCGAAGCCCGATGCGCCGGCGCGCTATGATGCGGCCGACAAACTGGAGTCCGCTTTGGCCTTGCCCGAAACCCTGACCGACCGCCTCGAAATGCCCGCCGCGCTGATCCACGAGCGCGGCGTGGTCCACCTGCTCGAAGCCGCCGATGCCGACCCGGGCTGGATCGCCAGGCAGATTCTGGCCGGCGAATACACGCGGCCTTTCGTCGTCGACGACGGTCGCGTCAAACGCCTGCACTTCAGCTTCGCGCTGGTGCAGAGCGAGATGAGGAAGGACGAACCCTGGTCTCTGCATCTGGCCTACACGCGGGCGATGATGGCCTTCCTGCTGCTCAAACCCCAGCCCCGCCACGTCGTCATCGTCGGTCTGGGCGGAGGGTCGCTGACCAAGTTCTGCCACCGCCAGCTGCCGCGCACGCGGATCACGACGGCCGAGCTGAACCCCGACGTGATCGCCTTCCGCGACGAATTCGCTCTGCCGCCCGACGATGAGCGCCACAGAATCGTCTGCGTCGACGCGGCCGAATACTTCGCGACGACCGAAGAGGCACCCGACGTCGTGCTGCTCGACGGCTACGACGACGAAGGCATCGCTCCCAGCTTCGCAAACGCGAACTTCTATGAAAACCTCGCCGCGAGCCTCGCGCCGCGCGGCATCCTTGTCTGCAACCTGGCGCAAAAGAGCGCGGACAGCGAAAGTCATCTTGCGCTGCTGCGCGAAGTCTTCGGCGAAGTGCTGCTCCTGCCGGTGCCCGAGGAAGGCAACCGGATCGCCTTTGCGTTCAACGATCCGGCCCTGCGCCCCAATCCTGCGCCGATGCGGCGCGAAGCCCGCGCGCTCGCCGAACGGACCGGACTCGACTTCGCCGCCTTCGCGCAAAACCTCCGCGCCACGCGCTGAAACCCGGCCCGCGCAATCCCGCAGTCACAATCGCGGCCCCTGGCTGCGCTATGCTGGATTTTCACTTTTCGTCGGCCGCCCCCCCGTGTCCGAATCCGTACTGTCCGCGCAGAACGAACTCGAACGTCTGATACGGATCGGTGGCGAGGCGCTCGAAGTGCGCGTCGTGCACGAAGTTCGCGCCGGGCGGCACCGCTTCCCGCTCCAGGCGGTGATGCTGGGCAATCCCGACCCGGCCCTGCCGGCGCTGGGCATCTTCGGCGGCATCCACGGCCTGGAGCTGATCGGCGCCGAAGTCGCGCTCGAATACCTGCGCAGCCTGGTGATGCGCCTGGCCTGGGACGAACTGCTCCACGACCAGCTCAAGCGCCTGCGCCTCGTGTTCATGCCCCTGATCAATCCCGGCGGTCTCTGGCGCGGCACCCGCGCCAACCTCAACGGCGTCGACCTGATGCGCAATTCCCCGGTCGACGCGGTCGAACCCGTCGCGTTCATGCTCGGCGGGCAACGCCTGAGCCGGCTGCTGCCCTGGTACCGCGGCCGCCCCGGAGCCGAGATGGAAGCGGAAAACCGCGCGCTCTGCGCGGTCGTCGAAGATGAACTGCTGAAACGGCCGTTCAGCCTGGCCCTCGATTGCCACTCCGGATTCGGACTCGCGGACCGGATCTGGTTTCCCTACGCCCACACCGGACTGCCGATCGCCCACCTCGCCGAGATCCACGCGCTGAAGACTCTGTTCGAGCAGGCCCACATCCATCACGACTACGTCTTCGAGCCGCAGAGCCGCCAGTATCTGACTCATGGCGACATCTGGGATCACCTCTACCGCCTCTCGCTCGCCCGGCCACAGAACATCTTCCTGCCGCTGACCCTGGAGATGGGCTCCTGGCTGTGGGTCAAGAAGAACCCGCGGCAGATCTTCTCGCGCTTCGGCATCTTCAACCCCGGCATCGCCCACCGCCAGCAGCGCGTGCTGCGCCGCCACATCGCGTGGCTGGACTTCCTGGCCCGCGCCGCCTGCAGTTACGCGCGCTGGCTACCCGACGCCGAGTGGCGCCCGCACCACCACGAACTCGCGCTGCGCGAGTGGTATCCGGATCCGCTCCAATGAGCACCTGGATCCTGTTGCGCGGCCTGAGCCGTGAAGCCCGCCACTGGTCATCCTTTCCCGGACTGCTCGGCGAGCGTCTGGGCGAACCGGTGCTCTGTCCCGATCTGCCCGGTTTTGGCACGCGCGCGGGCCAGAGGAGCCCGGCCCGGATCGAGGCGATCGTCGATGAAGTGCGTGCTTCTCTCGCCAGCCATCCCCCGCCCTATCACCTGCTGGCGATGTCGCTGGGCGCGATGATCGGCATCTGCTGGGCCGCCACCCACCCCGAAGAGCTGACAAGCTGTGTGCTGATCAACACCAGCCTGCGTCCCTTCAACCCCTTCTGGCAACGCCTGAGGCCGGCGAACTATGCCGCGCTGATCCGGCTCGCTCTGCCGGGCGCGAGCGAACTCGCGGCGGAGAAAACCGTGCTCGCGACGACGAGCAATCTGATCCGCGCGCCTGAGGCGCTTCTCGCCGACTGGCTCGCCATCCGTCGCAGCGCTCCGCCCCGCAGAAGCGACACGCTGCGCCAGCTCGTGGCGGCGATCCGCTACCGCGCACCGCGCACCGCGCCACAAGTTCCACTGCTGGTTCTGGCGAGCGCCGCGGACAGACTCGTCTCCCCGCGCTGCTCGCAGACTCTGGCCGAACGCTGGGGAGCCGATTACCGCGAACATCCGACGGCAGGCCACGACCTCCCGCTCGACGACGGAGAGTGGACAGTCCAGGCGATCAGCGACTGGCGGAGCGTTCGTCAGAACCCTTGACCGAACGTTTGACAGCCCGACCACCATCGCGGAAAGCATGGCCGATCGCCCGCGTGCCGTCGCGAAAGCCGTGGCCGACCGCGCGCGCCGCATCGCGCGTTCCATGCCCCACGGCCTTGCCCGCCTTCTTCGTGTCGCGGCCGACCTCGTGGGCAACGCCGCTCACGGAATTGCCCGACTCGGACGAGGCCGAAGCGGAGGCTTTCTCCGCGGCAAAACAGGCCCCCGACGCCAGGACGAAAAGCGCGGATGCCGCGAACGAAAGAAAGGTGTTTCGACGATTCATGATTTCTCCTGCAACTTCGGCCTTCAACGCACGGGGATCACGATCGAAGGCAAGGAGATCGTGATCGCGGGACGCGGATAGACGGGAACCGGAACCGCCTCGACAACCGGAACGCCAACCCAGCGCGGATCACGGTAACGATAGCCGCGCTCCTCGAAGCGGAGCGGGGGCGGCGGAGGCAGATAGCGGGCTTCCCGCCAGTCGTGCCGCCAACGGTGATCGTCATCACGATCCCAGTGACGGTCGTAATCGCGGCCGCTGGCGCGGTCGTGCCAGCCCCGATCATAAGCGCGATCGTAATCATGGTCATGGGCAAAGGCCGGTGAAGCGCCGAGCAGGCTGGCACAGGCGAGCACAAGGGCAAGCGTCTTGTTCATTTTCGACTCCGTTATGGCCGCCAGGACGGCAATGCCCTCTCCAACGCGGAAGTCTGCCAAAGGCTGAATCTCGAAATGTAAATGTCGTAAGAAACGTATCCGACGATAATGGTGCCTTTACGCCGAACCGACATGGACACCTCGAAGCTGCCCGCGCTGCCCGAACTCAAACTTGGTCATTACCGCCATTACAAGGGGGGCGAATACGAAGTGCTCGGCGTCGCCCGCCACAGCGAAACGCTCGAAGCGATGGTTCTGTACCGGCCGCTCTACAACGACAGCGGCCTCTGGGTCAGGCCTTACCCGATGTTCTTCGAGTCGGTCGAAGTCGAGGGCCGCCGCGAGCCCCGATTCGCGCTGATCGGCTGAAACGATTGCCGGGACGGGCGATAATCGCGTTTTATCCCTCAGCCAGGCTCCCCCCATGCCCATCTTCGGTATCGGTCTTCACGTCCTGATCGCGCTGTACTTCGGCATCCACGCGATCCGCACCGGCCAGAACCTGTTCTGGCTGATGATCCTGTTCGCGTTTCCGCTGCTCGGAAGCGTCGTCTATCTGTTCGCGATCTACCTGCCCGAGCTGCGCGGCAGCGCCGGCGCGCAGCGGGCAAGACGCGCGATCCGCAGCGCGGTCGCGCCCGGCCAGGCGCTGCGCGAAGCGCGGGGCGCCTTCGAGCAGACGCCGACCGTCGCGGCGCGGCTCAGACTCGCCGATGCGCTCTATGCGAGCGGCGAAGTGACCGAAGCGCTGACGCATTACCGGGAAGCGGCCCAGGGGCCTTTCGCGAGCGATGCCGCGATCCTGTTCGGCCTCGCCCGCGCGCTGCTCGCGAGCGGCGAAGCGGCGGAAGCAAAGGCGACGCTGGACAAGCTGTTCGAAGTCGATCCGTCGCAGAGGGCCAACGCATCGCTGCTCTACGCCCGCGCGCTGTCTGAGGCTTCGGCGCCGGACGCCGAGATCCGCGCCGCGTTCGAGGCCGCGCTCGGCCCGGCCAAAGACGCCGAGGCGCGCTGCCGCTACGCGGACTGGCTCGCCGTGCGCGAGGACGCGGCCGATCGCGAAAAGGCACAGGCTCTGTACCGCGAGATCGTCAAGGATTCCTCGTTCTGGCACCGCCACGCGCACGCGATCAACCGCGAATGGCTCGCCCGCGCGAAGGCCGCGACGCGCTGAGCCTCCCCCCTGGGCGCAAGCGAATCAGTGCGCTTTTAACCGCCCGGCGAGCAGCAGGCGCTTGAACTGCGCTTCCAGCTCGTCCGAGCCGGGAGCGCCCTTTTCCTCTGTGAGGATGAAAGCGAGCACTTTCCTGCCCATCACGACGCTGCAGGATGCAGCCTGCCCGGTCTTGCCTTCGGCGATCTTCTGTTCGGTCTGCTGGCAGCGAAGCACATTCGGTTCGTCGAAACTGAAACCGATGCTCGCGGTCAGATCGTCGCTCTTCGCGAGCGAGTCGCCAAACTTGATCGTCCTGTTCGACTTGCCCTGAGCGACTGCTCCCTTCAGCACCAGAGGGAAGCTACGGGCCAGCACGACCAGTGACCTGAGGCTATCGTCCTTTCTGAAAATACAAGTGTCGCCAGAGATCCCGGCCTCGATTTCGGATTGCGACACCCCGATCCGGATCGTGTGCCCCCCGGAAGGGACAAGGGCCGTGATCGCCTCTGCATCAAGCACATCGCAGGGTGCGCCCGCCGCGGCGCTGACTTCGGCTTCCGCGCTTTTTCGTCGGCTCAGACGCTCGAACGCGGACAGGATTGTCGCGGCATCAGGCTGCTTGTCCCCGGTGCTCCGGATCAGGCTCCAGTTTGCCAACGTCCCGTCCTCGAGTACCGAGAAGCAGACTGTGATGGCCTTGTGCTCGGCCCGCCCGGCCTGCAGTTCCTTGCATCGAACTCCCGCTGCGGGTTTTGCCGCACCCGCAGGTGAAAACGTGGCGATCAGGACGGGAAGCCGCTGGTCGGGCTTTTTGTAAGTGCAGCTTGCCGCTCCATTGCCCAGAGAATCGTCGAAACTGGACTGCGCGCCTTCCAGCGACAGCGCTTCGAGCGCCTGCTCGTCGACGAGGTCACAGAGGGGCCGGTTACCGGCGAATGACGCAGAGGCCAGCAGCATGACCGCAAGCGCGACCAGAGCATGGGACAGGGCTTTCATGATGAAATTCCTTGCCAGGAGAAGGAGGACTGCCTGAAAGGCACATTGGCTGCCGATCCCCCTCCCAGGTCAAGACATACGATCTGATATGGGTAATTCCGGGAGAGGAATACCCTTGGAAGAAAAACAAACAAGGGATGACAATCCTTCAGGTCATTCGAACCAGCCAGCAAAGTAAGCGACCATGAGAAGATTTTTCAGCGAAAAGGCCCAGGCCTCTGTGGCCTATGCGGACATGCCGGGTGAAGCCGGGGTCATCCTGTTCATCCACGGTCTGGGCTGTTCGGGCATTCACGACTATTCGGAAGTCGCGACGCAGCCAGCGCTCGCCGCCTACCGCCGCCTCCTCGTCGACCTGCCGGGCTACGGCTTCAGCGACAAACCCGCGGCGTTCTCGTACTCGGTCGAGGACCAGGCGGGCGTGCTCGCGGAGCTGATCGAGGCACTGGGAATCCCCCGTCTCGCGGTCTTCGGCCACAGCATGGGCGGCGCGATCGCGATCTCGCTGTGCGCGCGGGTCGCCGAGCGCGTCGAAGCGCTGATCATCACCGAGGGCAATCTCGACCCCGGCGGCGGTTTCGCGAGCCTGCGGATCGCCCAAACCCGCGAGGACGACTATATCGGTCGTCAACACTGCGCGTGGGTCGACGAGGAAAGAGCGAAGGGCAATCTCGCGTGGGCCGCGACGCTGGCGGCGGCGTCCCCACTCGCAGTCCATCGCTCGGCGGCTAGCCTCGTCGAGGGGTGCGCGGTCAGCTGGCGCGAACAACTGGCCGGCTTTGCCTTTCCGCGCCACTACCTGATCGGCGAGCGCTCGCTGCCCTATCCAGAGACCGACCGGCTCCCGAAGATCGGCGTCAGCGTCGAAATCCTGCCCGGCGCCGACCACAACATGGCCAACCACAAGTCCGCGGAACTGGCGACCGCGATCGCGGGAGAACTCGCCCGCGTCGGCGCCCGGCGGTGAGGAAACGCTGATGGCTGAAATCGTGCTCTGCTGCGGCAAGGTCTGCAGCGGCAAATCGACCTACGCCCGCCGCCTCGAAGCGGAGCGCGGCTTCCTGCTGCTGTCGGCCGACGAGTGGATGCTGAGGCTCAACGGCGAGATCGCCGACCGGGAAGAGTTCGCCGACAAGCTCTCCCGCTGCAAGGCGCTGATCGCCGATCTGGCCCTGGACCTGCTCGCGCGCGGCATCGACGTCGTGCTCGACTCGGGCTTCTGGACGCGCGAGGAGAGGACTGAGGCGAGAGCGCTCTTTGCCAAAGCGGGGCACAGGGTCTCGCTTCTGCACTTCGCGCTTCCCGACGAGAGGCAGCGCGCCAACCTGGCCACACGCAACGGCGGCCCGGCGGGCTTCCACTATGCCTTCGACGAGGCGACCGTCCTGCAGCTCAATCGCCTCTTCGAAGCTCCGGACGAGGACGAGGGCGCCCTTTCGCCCGCCGAGCACAGCGAATCGCTAGGACGCACGTCCGGCCAAGGAGCCGGCTGAACCTAAATCCTCAGTCGTCCGAGCTGCGCCTCAACGCCGACAGGAAAGCCGCCCCCTTCTGCCGGGGACTGAGGCTCTCGTCGGCGAGCTGTTCGATGAAATCGGACAGGCGCTTGGACTTGACCACCGCGAACAAGGTCACGGCCGCCGACAGCGCGGTCGTGACGATGAAGACAGCGATCCGCTCGGCGAACGGCGCCTCGGCTTCGGCGATCAGGTTCATGCCCAGGAAGCCGGTCGAAATCGTGCCGATCAGACCGAAGATCGTGACGACGGTGAGCCTCATCACCGTGCTCGACTGACGGCGTGCGCTGTCGCTGTCGAGGTAGTTGTTCATGTCGTTGATCTGCTGCTTGACCTCTTCGAACAGCTCCTCGTTGCCGAGGTGTTTCGCCGAACGCGCAAACAGCGACTGGACCTGACCGCGTTCGGAGATCTGGTGGAACCAGTAGCGGTGCGAAAAGCCGAGGAAGAGCGAGAAGACCGAACGAATCCTCTGCTTGAAGCGGCGCACGCTGGCCAGCTTGCGGATGTCCAGGCCGCTGATCGCCGCAGCGAGCCGGTCCGAGAAAGTCAGCAGCGCGACGCGGTGGAAGTGCGCGATCAGGAAGAGCAGAAAGTACTGATGCCGGAACTGCGCCAGCAGACCCCGCTCGTCGTCGCGGAAAAACGCGCTCCCGGCTTCCCCGATCGCGATCAGCGAGTGGCCCGAACAGAGGAAACGGGTATTGGGCCCCTGATCCGAATCGGACCAGTAACGGTCGTCGCAGTAGCGCCGCTCAAATTCGACGACGGAAGGCTCATTCGGCGACAGCGGATCGCCGGGACGCAGATAGGAGATCAGCCCAAGGTGGATGAAATCCTCGCGGCTCAGCGCGCGCGGGTTTTCGAGCGCCAGATAGGCCATGAAGGGCATCCGGTGATATTCGACCTGGCGGTAGCGCAGCGGACCATCCTCGGGCGAGTGCTCGGAGACCATGGGCTGGAGCAGCCAGGCCCAGTGGGCGCCGAGGCAGGGCGCGCGGTTTCGGCAGACATGGCCGAGGTAGCGCTCCCTGTCCCCACTGTCCGAGCGGGACAGCACGACATCGCCTTCACCGAGCCACTCGGAACGGTAGACGTTGTGCAGGCCCTGGCCCGCGTCATCCCACCCTGTCGGATAGGCACGGCCAAAGCGATAGAGCAGATCCTGGACCGTCTCCAGAGGAAGATCGTCGGCCTGCACCTCGACGTTCAGCAGAACGATGTCCAGTTCGAGAAAGAAATAGAGCTGAACATGATCGACGACGAGGCGGATCGGCTCGTCCCCCGGAGCCAGCGTGATCTTCAGCGCCTTCACATCGTCGCGACCGAAAACCCGCATCGGCGCGGCGGAGAGCGGAGCATTGGGGCCGTCCTCGGCACAGCGCGCATCGCCGAACAGGAAGCGCTGCACGAAGGGCAGGAAAGCCAGGAACTCCTTGTAGTGGCGCTCGTAGAACTCTCTGGGCGAGACCGAGAATTCGTCGGCGACCCGGTGCCAGGGATGAACCCAGCGAGGATCGTCGAAAGTGCGCCAGGGCTTGCGCCCCACCTCATCTCCCCAGGCAGCTTCGAGCTGAAGAGGCCACAGCAGAAGGTGGCGGAAGTGGCTGACCTTCTGGGTCAGGGCTTGCGGTTCGGCAGGGAAGGCTTGGTCCATGGGGCATCCGGTCATTGGAACGCGCCCGGATCGCCCCCTAGACAGGGTCGGCGTCGAAGCGCGGCGTCAGCCGGACAGTCTCTCTTAGCTGAACCAGCGCGGCAACCCTGCGCAACAATTCGCGGTCGTTCCAGGGTTTATGAAAGATGCCGAACACCCCTCCGCAGTCCTGGACCCGGGCGTGCAGATCCTCATGGCCGGTGATCGCGATGATCGGCATGTTCTCGGTCTCGATGCTGCCGAGCACGCTCGCGATCAGCTGGAAGCCGTCGACTTCCGGCATTTCGAGATCGGTGATCAGGACGTCGAAGCGCATCTTTTCGAGCACTCTTTCGGCCTCGGCCCCGTCACAGGCAAGTTCAACGCGGTAACCCGCCGATTCGAGCAGGCGGCGCAGCTTGACCCTGACGACCGCCGAGTCGTCGACGACCAGAACCGCGGGGAGAACGGGTTCGGGAGGCGGAGCCGGCTCTTCGGCGGGCACGCTCTCGCTCAGCTGCGGCAGCGCGACCGGCCGCGACCGGAAAAGGGGCGCCAGGAAAAAGGAAACCAGGCCAAAGGCCAGGAAAACCACGCCGATCGCAACCAGCACCAGCGCATAGGCCTGGGCGGACGAGACTCCGCTGATCCGGTTCAGCCATTCCAGCCACTGTTCAGATATCAGGCCGCCCATGCTCACCTTCCGTTCCGCTGCCCGCCGGCGTGACAGCCACGAAGAACAGGGCCGGCAGCGTCAATGATGCGACCCGCCTCGCTCCGGCATCAGGAAATAGGCCTCAGCGCGGTGAAGATTCCGGCCATCCCTGAACGCATTTATAGTCTGTCAACCCGGCTAAGGAGGGGACTCCACCCCTGCAAGGTTGTGATGGGCATGAAAGGAGTGCGGATGGATCGGGATCTGGGCTTTGGTTGGCGCACACGCAAGAACGGGGAAGTCGAGCTGCTGCGCGGCGGTCGAATCGTCACATTGCTCCGGGGGGACAAAGCAACCGCCTTTCTCGGCTCACTCGCGCGGCTCGATGAAGCCGACGCGCAGCATTTGATGGCCAGACTGACTGGCAACTACAAACGCGGCAACGAGCGCCTCTCCGATTCCCCTTCGCAGCGACGCTGAATCAGCCTTCGGCCAGCGCGTCGCTGAGGATGGCCAGGATCTCGCGGACCCGCTCGTCGGGCAGGTTCAGCAGCGCGTCGCCGACATAGCATTCGAAATAGCTCTGCTCGGGCAAGGGCCCGCTCTGCGCGCCACCAAACAGCCAGACCCCATGCTCCTGCGCGATCGCATCGCGGATCTCCAGCGCCCTCTCCCGGTCCACCGGCAGATAGACGTGCAGCATGTTGACCTGGGGCGCGGCGGGATTGGGGCGAAGCAGCGGATGCGCGCTCAGTTCCTGATAGAGCCACTGCGTGCGTGCGAGCAGGGCCGGCATCAGCGCGAGCCGGGCATCGAACTGCATCGCCGCCGACACGAGGTAGGGCGAGCGGCGGTACAGGTTGCCGCCCTGGCGCTTGAACCACTCGGCGGCGAGCGCGACGAAATCGCGCGAGCCGAGCAGCATCGCGCCGCCCAGAGCGCCGATTCCCTTGTAGAAGGACACATAGGCCGAATCGAAGCCGGAAGCAACTTCGGCCGGGCTCCTCCCGTATCCTGCCGCCGCTTCCCAGAGCCGGGCGCCATCGAGGTGCAGATGGATGCCGCGCTCGGCGCACAGATCCTTGATCCCGGCGAGTTCGTCCCAGCCGGGCAGCTGACCGCCGATCTCGCGCATCGGCAGCTCGTAGAGCGCGGCACCCAGCCGGTCCGGCACCGCGGCGAGCGCTTCGGCGGTCCAGCAGCGGAAAGGATCACCGATGGCGAGCGTCTTGAAGTGCCCGAGCAGCTGATGGTTTCCGCGCTCGTGGCGCAGGATGTGAGCCGTTGGATGCATCGCGACGAGATCGCTGCCGCGCTCGGCGCACGCGAGACGCAGCGCGGTGACCTGGGTCAGGGTTCCGGTCGCAACGAAGACCCCGGCTTCGAAACCGAGCAGGTCGGCGATCTTGCGCTCGAAAGCCTGGATCAAGCCCCCTTCGCCGTAGGTGTCATGGACAACCGAGTGTTCGGCACACCAGATCGCCATCGCGGCGAAGTCTTCGGCCGGGCTGCGCGGAGCATGGCCGGACAGAAAGCTCGTGCAGCGCTCGCGCAACCCGCTCATCTCAGGCTCCGAACATGATCCGGCCTTCGACCAGCGTATAGCGGACGACTCCGGACAGTTCATGGCCGAGGAAAGGCGTGTTCTTGCCCTGGCTCTTCAGGCTCTCGCGGGTGATCGTCCGCGTTGCGTCGGGATCGAAAAGGCACAGATCAGCGCGGGCGCCGACGCCCAGGTGCCCGCCCTTGCGGATGCCCATGATCCGCGCCGCATCGGACGTGATGCGGGCCAGAGTCGTCGCGAGCGGCAGGCCCTGCTCCTGCCCCCACTTCAGGGTCAACGGCAGCAGCAGTTCGAGACCGGTCGCCCCGGCTGCCGCTTCGCCGAAAGGCACCTGCTTTTCGTCGTCGTCGACCGGCGTGTGGTCCGAACAGACCGCGTCGATCTCGCCCTTCGCGAGCGCCGCGCGCAGCGCATCGCGGTCGCTCGCGGCGCGCAGCGGCGGGTCGAGCCGGGCGAGCGGATCGAAAAAGCCGATGTCCTCATCGCACAGGTGAAGATGATGGGCGCTGACATCGCAGCTCACGTCGAGCCCCCCCGCGCGGGCGGCGCGGATCAGCGCGAGGCCGGCGGCGGACGAGAGCCGGGTCACATGCAGTTTGACCCCGGTGCTGCGCGCGAGCTGAAGCTGGGTCGCCAGCGCGACGGTTTCGGCTTCGACCGGGATCCCGGTCAGACCGCGGCGGGCGGCGAGCTCACCGTCGTGCGCAACGCCTTTCGACAGATAGGGGTCGGCCGCTTGCAGCCAGACCCGGAAGCCGAAGGTTGCCGCGTACTGCATCGCGCGCATCATGACCATGTTGTCGCGGACCGGAGTCGTGGCTTGGCCGAAGGCGACACAGCCGGCTTCGGTCAGCTCGGCCATCTCGGTCAGCCGTTCGCCCTTGAGTCCGAAAGTCAGCGCACCGACCGGATAGACGTGGGCGCAGTTGAGGTTGCGGGCGCGGTAGCAGAGCATTTCGACGAGGCCGGGCTCGTCGAGCACGGGATCGGTGTCGGGCGGACAGGCCAGGCTGGTCACGCCGCCGGCCATCGCGGCCTGCATCTCCGATTCGAGCGTCGCGCGGTATTCGAAGCCCGGTTCGCGCAGGCGGGCCGACAGATCGATCAGACCGGGGGTCACGACGAGGCCGCTCGCATCGATGTTGCGGTCGGCGTGGAAACCCTCGGGCGCGGTGCCGATCGCGGCAACCTTGCCCTCGGCGATGAAGACATCCTGATGGACGTCGAGCTGTCTGGCCGGGTCGATGACGCGACCGTTGGAAATCTGGATATTCATTCTGGGCGGGCTTTCAAAGAAGGGCGGCCGGGGAATCCGTCGGCGCGCAGCCGAAAAAATCACCTGAAAGAAGCATGGGCACTCAGCGTCTCGCGAGCATGCTCATCACGGCCATCCGCACCGCAATGCCGAAAGTCACCTGGGGCAGGATCACCGCATTGCCGCCGTCGGCGACCGCCGAGTCGATCTCGATACCGCGGTTCATCGGTCCCGGGTGCATCACGATCGCATCGGGCTGAGCCAGCGCGAGCTTGTCGGCCGTCAGACCCCAGACCTTGAAGTACTCCTGGCTCGAAGGCAGCAGCGCGCCCTGCATCCGCTCATTCTGCAGCCTCAGCATCATCACGACATCGACGCCGCGCAGGCCTTCGCGCATGTCGTGGAAAACGCGCACGCCCATCTTCTCAACATCGGTCGGCAGCAGCGTCTTCGGCCCGATCACACGCACTTCGGGCACGCCCAGCGTCTTCAACGCGAAGATCTCGGAGCGCGCGACCCGCGAGTGCAGCACGTCGCCAACGATCGCGACGGTCAAGCCGGTGAAATCTTTCTTGTAGTGGCGGATCGTGTACATGTCGAGCAGCCCCTGGGTCGGGTGGGCATGTCGCCCATCGCCGGCATTGACGACCGCGATGTGATCCCGCCTCGTGTTCCTGAGGTGCTGGGCGAGCAGATAGGGCGCACCGGAGGATGCGTGGCGCATTACGAACATGTCGGCGCCCATCGCACAGAGGTTATCGACGGTGTCGAGCAGGGTCTCGCCCTTGGTCGTCGAACTCGTCGCGACGTTCAGGTTGATCACGTCGGCCGACAGCCGCTTCGCGGCGATCTCGAAAGTGGTGCGCGTGCGCGTGCTGTTCTCGAAGAACACGTTGAACACGCTCTTGCCGCGCAGCAGCGGCACTTTCTTGACTTCGCGCTCGGCCACTTCGGTGAAGGGCGCAGCCGTGTCGAGAATCGCGCTCAGGATTTCCCTGGGCAGCCCTTCGAGCGTCAAGAGGTGGGCGAGTTCGCCGTTGGCGGTCAGTTGCGGGTTATTCGTCATGATCCAGTCTCAGGGAAAGCTCACCGTTTTCGTTTTTGACCAGCTGCAGGCGGTCGCGGGCGGACAGCGGCGCGGGCAGCGTGACGCCGCAGAAGCGCGCGGCGACCGGCAGTTCCCGTCCGCCGCGATCGGCCAGCACACACAGGTCGACACGGGCCGGACGGCCGTAGTCGAACAGCTCGTTCAGCGCGGCACGCGTCGTGCGTCCTGTATAGAGCACGTCGTCGACGAGGATGATCGGAGCGCCATCGACATCGAAGCGGATGTCGCTCTTGCGCGGGCTCGGGTGCAGGCCCTTCGCGCCATAATCGTCGCGATAGAACGAGACGTCCATGACGCCCAAGGGCTGCTGGATACCCAGCTCGGCGTGCAGACGCTCGGCGAGCCAGACTCCTCCGGTGTGAATGCCGACCATGCCGGTGGCGGGCGTTAGGTGGGGCTTGATCTGGGCGACCAGGCTCGCAATAAGACTTTCGACGTCAGGCAGATTCATGGGTGGGTGTCGAACCAGGTTTGAAGAATGCGTTGCGCGGCAACGGCATCGAGGTGTTGCTTGCGCTTCTTCCAGCCATGGCCGGCTTCGCGCAGCAGCGATTCTGCTTCCAGTGAAGTCAAACGTTCGTCGACCAGATCAACCGGTAGCCGATAGCGGCCGGAGAGCTGATTGGCAAAACGACGGCAGCGCGCGCTCATCTCGTGCTCGGTGCCATCGAGGTGGGAAGGCAGTCCGACGACAAGCTGCTGCGGCTGCCATTCGGCGAAGAGGCGCTCGATCGCGGCGAAGCGCACTTCGTTCGCTTCGCCGGCAATGATCGTCAGGGGCTGGGCCATCGCGATCTCGGTATCGCCGACGGCAACGCCGATCCGGGCGGTGCCGAAGTCAAAGCCGATCACCGTACTCATGCGTGGCCCGCCACGGTGGAGAGATTCGCGAAATCGATGCCCAGCAGCGCGATCGCCGCGGAGAGCCGCTCTTCGGGCGGCAGCGCGAAAATCACTTGGGGATCCGCCTCGACGCTGAGCCAAGCGTTCTGGGCCAGCTCCTCTTCGAGCTGACCGGCCGACCAGCCCGCGTAGCCGAGCGTGACCAGCACTTCGCCAGGCCCGCCGTTCGCGCCCAACGATTCGAGCACGTCCTTGGAGCTGGTCAGCGCGAGTTCGGACGAGATCTTCAGCGAAGAATGCCACTGACCGACCGGGCGATGCAGCACGAAACCGCGATCGGTCTGGACCGGGCCGCCGAAGTAGACCGGCTGCCCGGCCAGCTCTTCGGAGGCCAGAGGGATCTGAACTTTCTCGAAGAGTTCGCCCAGAGTCATGCTGGTCGGGCGATTGACGATCACGCCGATCGCGCCGTTGGCGCTGTGTTCGGCGATCAGCGTCAGGCTGCCGGCAAAATTGGAATCCGCCATGGCGGGCATGGCGATCAGGAAATGATGGGTCAGGTTGGCGGCATCCACATGCCCATTTTATCAGGCGGAGCGCCCGCTGCTCGCCCGATGCGATTTTCGCTCTTGTTTCCGGCGCCCCCGCCTCCATCTGTCTCCTTCGTCGAGACCGGCTCCCTCAGCCCGTCTCCGGCCTTTCACTCCAGGGGAGTAAGATTTCCCCTCCACCGCGGAGACCCCCACCATGGTTCCCCATCTGACGACGGCCCTGACCGGCCCGCTCCAGACACTGGAGCGCACTTTCCTCGACAACGCGACCGCGATCGAACGCTGGCTGCGCGGGAAGTGGCAGAACCACACCCCCCCTTTTTACGGCTCAGTCGATCTGCGCAACAGCGGCTTCAAGCTCGCGCCCGTGGACATGAACCTCTTCCCGGGCGGCTTCAACAACCTGCACCAGAGTTTCATGCCGCTCTGCGTCCACGCCGCCCAGGCCGCGGTCGAGCGGATCTGCCCGAATGCAAAGCACCTGCTGTTGATCCCGGAAAACCACACCCGCAACCAGTTCTACCTGATGAACGTCGCGCGGATCGCCAGCATCCTGAGCCACGCGGGACTCGAAGTGCGGATCGGCAGCCTGCTGCCCGAGATCACCGAAACCACGAAACTCGCACTGCCCGACGGGCAGAGCCTGACCCTGGAACCTCTGGTGAGGCGAGGCGAGCGCATCGGTCTTGACGGTTTCGATCCCTGCGCGATCCTGCTCAACAACGACCTGTCCGCGGGCGTGCCCGACATCCTGAAAAATCTGGACGGTCAGCACCTGATCCCTCCGCTGCACGCGGGCTGGACGACCCGGCGCAAGACCGCGCATTTTCACGCCTACGACGAAGTCGCGAACGACTTTGCAAGGCTGCTGAAGATAGACCCGTGGCTGATCAACCCTTATTTCGCGCGCAGCGAGGGCCTGGACTTCCATGACCGCATCGGCGAAGACGAGCTGGCGACCCGGGTTGATGCGATGCTGGCGAAGATTCGCGCGAAGTACGCCGAGTACGGCGTCGAGGAAACGCCTTTCGTCGTCGTCAAGGCCGATGCCGGCACTTACGGGATGGGCGTGATGACGGTGCGCGACGCCTCCGAAGTCACTGGCCTGAACCGCCGCCAACGCAACAAGATGGCGGTCGTCAAGGAAGGCCTGCAGGTCAGCGAAGTGATCATCCAGGAAGGCGTGCATACGCTGGAGACGGTCGGCGGCGGGGTCGCCGAACCGGTCGTCTACATGCTGGATCACTACGTCGTCGGCGGCTTCTACCGCGTCCACGGCGAGCGCGGCCGCGACGAGAACCTCAACGCGCCGGGCATGCACTTCGAACCGCTCGCCTTCGAGACCTGCTGCAACCTGCCCGACTGCTGCGCGGCGCCGGACGCGCCACCGAACCGCTTCTACGCCTATGGCGTCGTCGCCCGGCTGGCCTTGCTCGCCGGTGCCGTCGAGCTGGAACAGACCGCGCCCGTGGAGGTCGCCACCGCATGAAAATCGCGTTCATCGTCGACCCGCTCGCGGGTCTGAAAGCCTACAAGGACTCCAGCGTCGCGATGATGCGCGCGGCCGCCTCGCGCGGACATGAAGTGTTCGCGATCCGCCGCGAAGGCCTCAGCATGCGCGACGGTCGCGTGTTCGGCCATGCGGCCCGCCTGATCGTCACCGATGACGACCACGCGTGGTACGCCGAAGTCGAGCGGATGGACGCCGAGCTGCGCGAATTCGACGCGGTGCTGATGCGTCAGGATCCCCCCTTCGACTTCGAATACGTGACCGCGACCTGGCTGCTCGAACGCGCCCAGGCGCAGGGCGCGAAGATCTTCAATGATCCGCGGGCGATCCGCGACCATTCGGAAAAGCTCGCAATCACCGAGTTCCCGCAGTTCATGGCGCCGACCCTGGTCGCCCGCTCGGCGGCCGACCTCGATGCCTTCATCGACGAGTTCGGCGACGTCGTGCTCAAACCGCTCGACGGCATGGGCGGCAGCTCGGTGTTCCGGGTCCGCCGGGATGACCCGAACCGCAACGTGATCATCGAGACGCTGTCGCAGTTCGGCGCGCGCAGCGTGATGGCCCAGCGCTACATCCCCGAGATCGTCGACGGCGACAAGCGCGTGCTGCTGATCGCCGGCGAAGTGATGCCTTACGCGCTGGCCCGGATTCCGAAGGCCGGAGAGACGCGCGGCAACCTCGCCGCCGGTGGGCGCGGCGAAGCGAGACCGATCACCGCGCGCGAACGCGAGATCGCGGAAACCATCGCCCCGCTGCTGTGGCAGAGGGGCCTGTTGATCGTCGGCCTCGACGTGATCGGCGAACACCTGACCGAGATCAACGTGACCAGCCCGACCTGCATGGTCGAGATCGAAAAGCAGACCGGTTTCTCGGTCCCCGCGAAAGTGGTCGAGGCGCTCGAAACGCTCGACTGAACGACCTGTTTTCGCGATAAAGCGTCAATGATCGAGAGGCGGGGGGCCCCCCGCTGAATCCGCAAACAACAGAGAGCCGTCCATGCTTGACCTGAAACGACTTCGTTATTTCTGCGCGATCATCGACCAGGGATCGATCAGCAAGGCGGCCAGTGTGCTCTGCATTGCACAGCCGCCCTTGAGCAAACGTCTGCAGGAGCTCGAGGACGAAGTGGGGACGCCACTCGTGCTCCGGACCGGACGCAGCGTTGAGCCAACAGAAGCGGGGCGCTACCTCTACCAGCGGGCCTGCGAGATCCTGCGTACGGTCGAGGACGCGAAGCAGAAGACCATCCTGATCGCGAACACCGAGAAGCGCGTGTTGCGCGTCGGAGTGTCTTATCTGTTCCAGCGCTTCTTCTTCCCCATCGTCCGCCAGCTCTACGTCCAGAACCCGCGCGCAGAGATCGCAATATCGGCGACGGACTCGAGTCATCTCGAGCTGCTGCTGCGCAAAGGCCAGATCGATGTCGCGCTGATGCAGCGCCCCCAGGCCGATGAAGGCTTCAAGCTGATCGAATTTCCTCCGATCGGAATGAAGGCGCTGGTTTCAAGCTCGTTCGCCGAATCGGTCGCCGACCCGGCACGACTGGAGGAGCTCGGCCGTCTGCCGATGATTTTGATGCGACGGGTCGAAGGCAAGGGGACCTTCGAATACATCCTCGACCATCTGCGCAAGTCGGGCATTCACCCCAACGTCAAGATGCATGTGTCCGACCCGACCGTAGCGATAGAGATGCTCGAGTCGGGCTGCGAGGCGGTCGTGCTGCTGCCCGAATCCGAGGTAGCCCCGTCTCCGTCGGGACGTTTCATGCCCATCTCGGTAACCCCCAGCCCGCTGATGTTCCGACCAGTAGCGGCTCGTCTGGCGACGAGCCAGGATCTGCCCGAACTCGAGCAGATCCTCCTCGCCTTTCTCGCATCGCACAGCCAGTACTGACTTTCCGGCGGCCGGTAACCCGGCACGCCGATCTTCGCCGCGAGAGCAGCCCGCCCGGCTTGTCCGAAATCATTTTTCACAGCGATCCACAAAACCGTTTTGGTATGGATGACCCAACCAAAACGGTATTTCTTTTGCCCCCACCCTCCCGCATAGAGTGCGCTCATCCGTATCAACAACAACCTGAAGGTGGGTGGCATGAGCAAAGTTCACACCGAAATTACCGATCTGCGCACGGCACTTGCGGCCCTGGGCCAGATGCCCGGAGAAGTCGTCAGCACCGACACCGAAGTCGATCCGAACGCCGAGCTATCCGGTGTCTATCGTTACGTCGGCGCCGGCGGTACCTGCATGAGGCCGACGCGCAAGAACGGTCCAGTCATGGTCTTCAACAAGGTCAAGGGCTATCCCGACTTCAAGGTCGTGATTGGCATGCTCGGCTCGCGTAGCCGCGTCGGCAAGCTGCTCGGCTGCGAACCGGAACGCCTGGGTCACCTGCTCAAGAACTCGGTGCAGAACCCGATCCAGCCCGTCGTCGTCGGGGCCGAGAAGGCGCTCTGCCAGGAAGTCGTGCATCGCGCCGAAGATCCCGATTTCGATCTGCGCAAGCTGCTGCCGGCGCCGACCAACACGCCAGAGGATGCCGGCCCCTACATCACGATGGGGATGTGCTACGCGTCCGATCCCGAGACCGGCGAGTCCGACATCACGATCCACCGCCTCTGCGTGCAGAGCCGGGACGAGCTGTCGATGTGGCTGACCCCGGGGCGCCACATCGACGCCTTCCGGATGAAGGCCGAAGCGGCCGGCAAGCCGCTGCCGATCTCGATCAGCATCGGTGTCGATCCGGCCATCGAGATGGCCGCCTGTTTCGAGCCGCCGACCACGCCTCTGGGCTTCGATGAGCTCTCCGTCGCCGGCGCGATCCGTGGTCGCGCCGTGGAGATGGTCCGCTGCCTCACCATCAACGAGCGCGCGATCGCTCACGCCGAAGTCGTCATCGAAGGCGAGCTGCTGCCCAATGCGCGCGTCCGTGAAGACCAGAACACGAACACTGGCAAGGCGATGCCCGAATTCCCCGGCTACACCGGCGAAGCCAAGGCGGAACTGCCCATCATCAAGGTCAAGGCCGTCACGCACCGCCACAACCCTATCCTACGCACGACAATCGGCCCGGGCGAAGAGCACGTGAACATGGCCGGCGTGCCGACCGAAGCGTCCATCCTCGACATGGTCAACCGGGCGATGCCGGGCCGGCTGCTCAACGTGTTCGCGCACTCCTCGGGGGGCGGCAAGTTCCTCGCCGTGCTGCAATTCAAAAAGTCGGCCCCCGTTGATGAAGGCCGTCAGCGCCAGGCCGCGCTGCTCGCGTTCTCTGCCTTCCCCGAGCTCAAGCACGTGATCCTCGTCGATGAGGATGTCGACATCTTCGACACCGACGACGTGCTGTGGGCGATGCAGACGCGTTACCAGGGTGATGTCAGCACCGTGTTCATCCCCGGCGTGCGTTGCCATCCGCTCGACCCGTCCCAAGTGCCCGAATACAGCCCCAGCATCCTGAATCCGGGCAACTCGTGCAAGACGATCTTCGACTGCACCGTGCCCTTCAAGCTGAAGAGCCACTTCGAGCGTTCCAAGTTCATGGAAGTCGACGTCAAGCGCTTCCTGCCCGACTGGAGCTGAGGTCCGCGATGAGCAGACAACGTATCGTGATCGGAATCAGCGGTGCTTCGGGCTTCCAGTACGGACTCAAGGCGCTCGAACTGGTCAGGCCGCTGGGACTTGAGACCCACCTCGTGATCTCGAAGGGGGCGGAGATGACCCGCTCGCTGGAGACCGACATTTCGCGCGAAGAGGTGCTGCAAAAGGCCGATGTCGTCCACGCCATTGGCAACCTCGGCGCCTCGATCGCGAGCGGCTCCTTCGAGTCGGTCGGCATGCTGATCGCGCCCTGTTCGATGCGTACCTTGTCTGCCGTCGCGAACAGCCTCTCGGACAACCTGCTCACCCGCGCCGCCGACGTCGCGCTCAAGGAGCGCCGCCGGTTGGTGCTGATGGTGAGGGAGACTCCGCTGACGCTGAGCCACATCCGCAACATGGAACTCGTGACCCAGATGGGCGGGATCCTCTTCCCACCCGTGCCGGCCATGTACCAGAGGCCGACCAGCATAGACGAGATCATCACCCACAGCGTCGCGCGAGCGCTCGACTTGTTCGGGCTGAAAGTGCCCCGTCTGCGCCGCTGGGGCGAGCCGGAACTGCCGGCCGCGCCTTCCTCAACGCTGCACGAAGTGCTGATGCTCTGACGCTCAGCCACCACACACCCAATACACCAAAGGAAACAACATGCTTCTGCCCGTAGGACCTTATGTCAATGGCGCAGCCGTTGCGATCGGCGGACTCTCCGGTGCCTTCCTCGGCACCCGCCTGCCCGAGCGCCTGCGCACCGCGATGCCGATGACCTTCGGCCTGGCCTCAATGGGCTTGGGGATCTCGATGATCGTCAAGCTCCAGCACCTGCCAGCCGTGATCCTGGCGTTGATCCTCGGCGCGATCATCGGCGAGGTCGTCTATCTCGAGCGCCTGATCGGCAAGCTCGGCACCCGCGCCAAGGGGCTGGTCGAGCGCATCTTCCCGCCCCGCGAAGGCCTGTCCCACGACGAGTTCATCGAGAAGTTCGTCGCGATCCTGGTGCTGTTCTGCGCCAGCGGAACCGGCATCTTCGGGGCAATGAAGGAAGGCATGACCGGAGATCCGCAGATCTTGTTCGTGAAGTCCATCCTGGATCTCTTCACCGCCGGGATCTTTGCGACGGCGCTGGGTTACTCGGTTGCCTCGGTCTGCATCCCTCAGATCGTGATCCAGATCGCGCTGTTCTTCGGTGCCGCCTACATCATGCCGCTGACCACGCCGGGCATGATCGCCGACTTTTCCGCCGTTGGCGGACTGGTCATGCTGGCGACCGGCTTCCGGATCTGCGGCGTCAAGCCTTTCCCGGTTGCGAACATGCTCCCTGGCCTCTTCCTGGCGATGCCGCTATCGCACCTCTGGACCAGTTTGTTCTGAGCGTCAAACCTGATCGCGGGGGCTGCGGCCCCCGCATTTCATAGTCATTCCATGAGCACAGCTTCCGTCCCAAGCCTTTCGCGTGCCATCGCCAGCTTCCTGCGCGAGCACCACGTCGTCGGTCTGGCAACCGTCGTCGACGGTCAGCCCTGGGCGGCGAGTTGCTTCTATGCATTTGAAGAAGAAGCGCCGGCGCTGATCGTGATGTCCTCGCTGAAGACCCGTCATGCGGTCGGGATGCTGGGGGAGCCGCAGATCGCCGGCACGATCGCCGCCCAGCCAGTCAATGTGCTGACGATCCGGGGACTGCAGTTCACCGCCACCGCCGAGCTGCTCGCCGGCGAGGCACGCAGTGCGGCGCGCAGCTTCTACTGCCTTCGCCACCCGGTGGCGCGACTGATGCCCGGCGATGTGTGGCGCCTGCGCTTCGAGACGATCAAGTACACCGACAACGCGCGCGGCCTGGCCAACAAGCTGTACTGGACGCGAAGCGCTTAGGGCGAAGCAGTGCCTGACCCGACCGGTTCTCCATGGCCGGCAAGGAGACAAATCCGATGATCCGCAAAACCACTTCGGGCGGTCGCGCCCTCGTCTGCGCCGCAGCCGCGGCTCAATCCCTGCTCTGCAGCCAGGCGTTTGCTGCCGACGATGCCGACATCCGCGAGCTGCGTGCCCTGATCGCCAGGCAACAGCAGCAACTCGACGCCCTGCTCGCAGCCCAGAACACCCAGAAGGAAAAGGCTGCGGCCACCAGCAAAGTCGCCGAAGCACCGACGGCGAGCAATCCTCTGCCCGTCGGGCTCAAACTCTATGGCTCGCTTGACAGCGGAGTCGAATATGTCAGCAAGGTCGGCGCGAACGCGACCGGGATGACCCGCATCCCCTCGACCAGCGGCTCGGGTCCGAGCACGCTGGGCCTCGACTTCCGCGGACGTATCCATGACGGCATCGCGGCGATCGGCAAGGCCGAGATGGGCCTCTACCTCGATACCGGCTCCTCGGGTCAGGGCAGCCGGCTCTTCGGCCGCCAGCTCTTCGTCGGGGTCGACTCGGCCTGGGGCGCGCTGACTTTCGGCCGTCAGTACTCGATGCTCTACTGGGGCTTGATGGCGGGAGATCTGCTGGGGCCGAACATCTATGGCCTCGGCTCTATCGATGCCTATGTGCCCAATGCGCGCGCCGACAACGCGATCGTCTGGCGGGCGAGGTTCGACAAACTCTCGCTCGGCCTGGGTTACAGCTTCGGGCGCGAGACGGTCAGCGGCTCGGTGCCCGCCTCGGGCGTCTGCGCCGGCGAGGACAGCACCGATGCCGGGCGCTGTCGGAGCTGGTCGGCAATGCTGAAGTACGAGGAGACGTTCTACGGGATCTCCGCGGCCTACGACAAGCAACATGGCGGTACCAGTGCCCAGGCGAGCTTCTATGGCGGGGCTCCGGCAATCGCGATGACTTCCAGCAGCGACAGGGATAGTCGGGCGACCGTCAATGCCTTTCTTCGTCTCGGCAAGGTCAGAATCGGCACGGGCTGGCTCGGGCGCAAGGTGCAGATCACGGCGAGTGAAGTCAGTCAGAACACCGAGTGGCTGCAGGCCGAATACACGATCCTGCCGCAGTGGAGCGCCGATGCCGGCTTCTTCCATGTCTCGAATCCCGACCAGGATAGACGCGCGAACCTCTATGCCTTGCGAACAACCTACCGCTTCGACGAACAGTTGAGCACCTACGTCACGGCCGGCTACATCGATAACGGCGAAAGCTCGGCCTACGGCGTGTCCGGCGGAGGTTCGGGCACATCCCCAGTGGCGGGGAACGCCCAGCTGGGTACGATGATCGGCGTGCGCTACCGCTTCTGAGTCAGCTCAGAGACCGATCACCGAGCGCGAACGCGAGATCGCGAAACCATCGCCCCGCTGCTGTGGCAGAGAGGCCTGCTGATCGTCGGCCTCGACGTGATCGGCGAGCACCTGACCGAGATCAACGTGACCAGCCCGACCTGCATGGTCGAGATCGAAAAGCAGACCGGCTTTTCGGTTGCCGAAAAAGTCATCGCGGCGCTCGAAACCTGAACCCTCTGCTGTTTGTTGAAGCACCAGGCCAAGCTGATGGCCTGGTGCTTTGTCACGTCCGACGAGCAGCGGATGCGCGCCAGGAATTTCCAAAATTCAACAAATTCATGATGAAAGCATTGACAATATTTGCTAGGGCCGTTATTTAAGGGGTAATTTAACGATATATCACAGTGCGGATCGAGAGCCCTTCAGGCTATGACGTCATCACATCAATCTTCGCCGCTCAATCGGGCACGTTTTATCCAGTCGGCTTTCACGCTAGTCGAAATGCTCGTCACGCTGGCCGTGCTGGCGATCCTGATCACGATCGCGGTCCCGAACTTCGTCTCGACGACCCAGCAGACGCGCAGCCAGGTCGCGTCCGAAGGCCTGCTGCGCGCGGCGGCGAGCGCCCGACAGATCGCGCTGCAAACGGGAAAACCGACAAAAATCGTCGTCAACAAGAAAGTCGACGACTGCGGCAACCCGGTCGCCTGGGCCGTCACGCAGCAGGATCCGACGACCAAGACCGACAAGTCCCTGAGCTGCCTGTCCAGCACTGACTTCGCGAAACGCTACAAGAACACGGCGCTGAGCCTGGAAGGCGACGCCAGCGAAGTCGAGATCGAATTCGCGCCGACCGGGATCGGCAACAACCTCAACACGGAACCGGTCGTCTCGCTGGCCTCCGGCTCCAAAACCGTCAGGATACGTTTCAATGCCGGTGGCACAACCCAGATTCTCTGAACGGGGCTCGACCCTGCTCGAAGTGCTGATCGCAGTGCTCGTGCTGTCGATCGGACTGTTAGGCGCGCTGAAGCTGCAGACGCTGGGCATGCGCCAGAACTCCGATTCTCGCTATGTGCTGACCGCGGCCTCGCTGGGTCAGGACGCGATGGACCAGATCGGCTATGTCCGGTCGAGTTCGACCGACTGGAGCCTTGCGAAGACCGACTCGGCCCCTGCGTCGCCTTCAACGCCCAAGGAGAAGTGGCTCAAGCAGGTCCAGTCATCGCTGCCGGCGGGCAAGGCCGAGATCAACTGCACCGGAGGAGTGTGCACGGTGAAGCTCTACTGGACTCCGCCCGGCGCGGAAGAGATGAAGGCGATCTATGTCGTTCGCACCTGACCGCATCCATCGCGAGGCGGGTTTCACATTGATCGAGCTGATGATCTCGCTGGTCCTCGGCCTGATCGTGATGGGCAGCGCGGTCGCGGTGCTCGCGTCGCAACGCGGCAGCGCCCGGCTGACGACCCAGGGCGCGGACATCCAGGGCGAAGGACGCATCGCCGTCGATGCGCTCTCCCGCGCGCTGCGCGGCGCCGGAGACTTCGGTTGCTGGCCGGTCAGCAATCCGATCAACAAGCTCAAGACGACGACCGCGTTCAATGAGGCCAATGGCGGCGTCGAAGGCCTCGACAAAGACGGCACGCTGACCGACCTGACCGGCTATGGCGCCGGCCAGCTCAGTTCGATGAACATCGCGTCCGATGTCGTCGGCATCACCGGGATCACGTCGGTGTTGACCGAAACCACAACCGCGATGGCCAATTCCAACAGCGATCTGACCGTCAAGAACAGCCGCCAGAGCTTTTCGGACGGTGATGTCGCGGTGATCAGCAACTGCATCAACTGGACCAAGTTCCAGATCACCACCGCCACGCCCGGTGAAGAGAGTACGACGCTGAAGCACGAAGCGGGAGACAAGGCCGGTACGGCGGGCGGCGGCAACAGTGCGTCCGATCTGGGCGACATCTACGGCGTGGGTTCCTCGGTCGGCAAGCTCGACACGGTCTGGTGGTTCGTCGGCCAGCCCGAGGGCAAACCGCGCGGGCTCTACCAGCTCTCCGGCATGGGCGGCCTGCCCGTGCTGATCTCGGCGCGGGTCCAGGACATCCACCTGAGCTACGACATCGACACCAACGCCGACGGCATCGTCGATCAGCCAGAGCAAACGGCGGCCCAGGTCAAAACGGCCGGTAACTGGGCCAAGGTTCGCGCCGCGCACGTCGAAGTGCTGATGCGCTCGGACAAGAGCGTTCCGACCCAGGCCATCAAATACACCTTCCGCGGCGCCCAGGTCACGCCAACCGACCGCGCCGTCTATCTGGCGCTGTCGCAGACGGTGGCGCTGAGGAACACCCAATGAAAACGCCGAAGCTCCGTTCCCGCCAGCGCGGCGTGACGCTGGTCATCGCGATGATCATGCTGATCCTGGTCAGCATGCTCGCCGCCGCCGCCTATCTGATGTCGACCGGCGAGGCCCGCGCCGCCTCGGGGTGGAGCGATCGTCAGCGGGCGATCTTCCTGGCCGAGAACGCGCTGAAGACGGCCGAAAGCTCGGTTGCCACGCTGGTCGCCGGTCAGCCCGATGTCGCAAACCTGATCAAGAACAAGGGTACAGGCTATTACGTCCGCTCCAACACTGCCAAACCGGTTCCGGCCTTCGACCCCTGGCCCGAGGACAGCTCGATCGGAGTCACCACGACGATAGACGGCCGAACCGCTTCGGCCCATTACATCGTGATCTTCGAAGGCAACGCACCGGCCTTCGGAGAGCAGCTCGCCGGCACGCCAGCCAGCAGCAAACGCTCCCGCTTCACGCTCGTCGCCCAAGCCGGCGGGCTCAAACCCGACACCAATGTCGTGCTGTCCGTCTCGCGCGAATACTGAGGATAACCCGATGTTCTCCGCAACCTTGCGTCGCACCCTCTCCGGAATCCTGATCCTCGGCCAGCTGCTGCCCAGTCTCGCACTGGCGAGTTCCGTCTGCACGACCATCTCGGGCGACTCCTCGGGGGGATCGGGTCTGGGCTCGGTGTTCTCGGTGATCGGCGATGGCAAGATCACGATCCACAGTGACGACAAGTGCTCGGTCGCCTTTGCGAACGGCAGCGTCGTCAATGCCAAGGCGGGCAACTACACAGCCCCAGGATCAACGGACGACAAAGCCTGCAAGGATGTCATCTCGGGAAATGTGGTCAAAGCTTCCGGGACTTCGGCCAGCGCGCTATCGCTCGACACCTATTCGGGAAGCTCTTCGGACTTCTCGATCACGCTGTCGAACAGCTCGCAGATTTCGATCAACGGCCAGAACTTCAACCGCAACGCGAGCAGCACGCAAACTGTTACCGTCAGCGGCCGGGCTTTCACGATCCCCAAGATCGGCGACACCTTCGAAGTACCGGCCGGCGAGTACGGCACGATCTCGTCGTCCAACCAGCAGACTTTCAACATCGCGGGTTCCTCGAAAGTCAAGTCGATTGAAATGTCCGGATGCAAAGCTTCGGGCAGCACCATCAGCCTCGCTCCGGGGTCCTACTTCATCGACAGCATCTCGTGGGGGGATCAGTGCAGCCTTTCGGTGACCGGTTCGACCGGTACCGCGACGATGAATTTCAAGAACGGACTGAAGGTCGGACAGTCGGGAGCCTGCGTCAACTTCATCGACTGCGACAAGATGAAGACCCTCAGCCTCGCTTCGGCGGAGAGTCTCTTGATCTACGCCGAACAGCACCCCGAACGCCTGCAGTTCAACGTCTATAACGGCGACTTCACCGCGAGCGACCGGACCTACATTTCCGCCGGCGTCTATGTCCAGAACGGCAAGGCCAGCCTGACCGCAGCCAGCAACTTTGCCTTCGCCGGTGAGATCCTGGCCAACAACATCGAGGTCACGCAGAACAACAACGGCGTGATGTTCTATTCAAAACCGAGCTCGATGAGCCCATCGAGCTCGACCACGACGACGACGACCGTCCACAACGACACCTATTCGCTGACCCAACCGGCTATCCCCGCCATCGTCAATGTCGGTGACTACGCCTTCCGCGCCAACCAGAGGGATCTGCTGGCCGACAACAAGACCCCCGGCATTTCAGGTCACCTCCAGGCTTTCAAGGTCACGTCCGACGGAACGCTCGACAATAGCGCGGTAATCTGGGATTCGGCCGACGTGATCAAGGCGATGGACGATACGACGCGTCGGGGCAAGATGATGACTCTGGGAGCGGACGGGAAGTACGTCGCAATCGCCAGCGTCGACGCTGCGGCCCTGGGTTCCAGCACCGCCGAACGCATCCTGAACCCGAATACCGAGAACGGGAAATATCTGGCCGGTCGGGATCCGGACTCGCTGATCGGCCGCCCGTGGAAGACGACGCCGATCATCGTCGGCGATTCGGTGCTGTTCGCAGCCGACGACGGTTTCCTGTATTCGGTCAAGCGCAGCAGCGGTGCTCTGAATTGGGCCTGGATGCCGCGTCAGATCCTGCCCCAGACCGCCGATGCCGCGACGCTGATGAGCACCCACCCGTGGGGACAGATCGCAACCTTCTCGGTCGACGGCAAGACCTATGTGACCGGCAGCGCGCTGTCCGGCGCGCTGCACTTCACGCTGGAAGTGAGCACGGCCGGCGATGCGCTGTCCGGTGACACCCCGGTCTGGCAGGACTATCGGGCGGGCAAGTCCAGCCCGACTTATCCCTTCGGCGGCGATGCGCCGCGGATGGCGAACAAGACCGACGGCACGGCTGCCGGCAAGCTCGCCTACGTCGTCGACAACAAACTGGTGATCCGCAAGATCGACGGTTCGGCGACAAACGCGGACAAGAGCCTGACGCCAACCGTGTCCAGCAACCTGTTCTACTACTCCGACGACGAGATCTACTTCGGAGACCGGACGGGGCAGATCCAGCTGACCGACAGCACAGGAACAGTGCAGGAGAATCCGGGCAAGCTCGGGCTCGATTCAACCTATCCGGTCGAGAGTGTGACCGCGGCGCTGGTCAATTCGTCGAGCGGCAATTCGCTCTACATCCTCGCCCAGACATCGCATCGGGTCAGCGCGATCACGCGGGATCCTGCAGGCAGCTGGAGCCTGGCTTGGTACACCGCAGTCGGTTTAGCGTCGACCGGCGTGACGAGCATCGATTCCGACCTGCTGATCACGGCGCCGCCCGAAATCTCGGCCGGCCTGGTGCTGATCCCGGTCACCCGGAAGGGCTCGGGGGAGAACTGTACGGACGACACCGCCTACATCTTCGGCCCGCTGGATCTGGTGAGCGGTCAGTCTTCGTTCGCGAACGTCAAGGTTTCGGGCCAGGCCGTGACCGACCTGCTGCACCTGATCGGCAGCGGTCCTTCGCTGGGCATCGTCCGGACGACGGTCGTCAATGGCGCGACTTCGACCGATGTGCTGCTCGGCACGACATCCCGCGCCGAACTGCCGATCACGCTGACGAAGGCCAAGACCAAGACCCGCCTGAACTGGCGCGAACTGACCACCTACTTCTGAGCTGAACGACGATGCGACTGCGCAACCAAGGCTTCACGCTGATCGAACTGCTGATCGTGGTGACGATCGTCGGCATCCTGTCGATGATCGCCTACTCGGCCTATCAGGGGCAGGTCGAGAGGACACGGATCGGTCAGCTCCACGAAGCGCTGATGACGACAGGGAACGCGCTGGAGCGCAACGTCGTCGCAAACAATGTCTATCCGGGTACCGCCTCGCCCGACTATGCGGACCTGTTCAGCTACACGTATACGGCGAATGACGAAAAAACCAATTTCGCGCTGAGCGGCACGGAGAGCCGCCTCCGGCTCTGGAGCGGAATCAACTCGGCGGGCACGCGCTGCACCTGTCGCCAGTGCTCCGCCCCCGCCGATACCGACTTCACGGCCGCAACGAAGAGCTGCCCGGCCGGAACCGAGGCCTTCTAACAGGCCTCCTCCGTTTCGCGGGCCAATCTGCACCGCCGAGGCCGGAAAGCACGGAGAGAGCGCCAGTAGCCCTGGGTATACCCGGACTTTCCCCTGATCCTGCGTGACAGAGCTGCCTTCGCACCGCACAATCCCGCTTTTGCCGGGGCACGAGACTCCGGGCGCGCCGCTGATCGCGGCAACGCAACAGAATATCTGGGGGAAAGAGTATGCAAGAGCCTGGGCGCTTCACGCGCATCGAGGACTCCGTTGACGCGCTGATCGCGCGCGTTGGGAAAAAACTGGTCGTTGCGATGCCTCTGGGCATAGGCAAACCCAATCCGTGGATCAACGCGCTGTACCACCGCGCGAAAGCCGATCCCGAAATCGACTTGTGGATCATCACGGCGCTGTCGCTGGACAGGCCCCACGGCCGCAGCCTGATCGAGCGCCGCTTCCTGGGCCCCTTCGCCGAGCGCGTCTTCGGCAATTACCCGAACATGGACTACGCCGAGGACGACCGCAGGGGCCGGCTGCCGCCCAACGTGCGGGTCAGCGAGTTCTTCCTGAAGACCAGCGCCTACATCGGCAACGCGTCGGTGCAGCGCAATTACATCTATTCGAACTACACGCATGCGGTCCGCGATGCGCTGACCCTGGGCGTCAATGTGTATGCCCAGGCTCTGGCCGTCGAGCAGACGCCCGAAGGCCCCCGCTACTCGCTGTCCTGCAATTCGGATCTGACCCGCGACGCGATCGAAATGTCGCGCGAGATGGGCAATCCGCTGGTGCAGGTCGGCGTCGTCAACCGCGAACTGCCTTTCATGCCGAACGACGCGGTCATCGAGCCTGAGCTCGTCGACATCCTCGTCGACGATCCGGCCGGCACGCACACGATGTTCGGCACGCCGAACATGAGGGTCGACGACCAGGATTACGGCATCTCGCTGTGGACCAGCACGACGGTTCGCGATGCCGGCATGCTGCAGATCGGCATCGGTTCGCTCGGCGACGGCATCGCCCAGGCGCTGATCACGCGCGACCAGGACAACGCGAGCTATCGCGCGATGATCGAAGCGCTGGCACCGGGGCGCACGCCGGCCTGGGCCCAGCTCGACCCGTTCAAGGAAGGTCTCTACGGTTGCAGCGAGATGTTCGTCAACGGCTTCATGGCGCTGATCGACGCCGGAGTGGTCCGCCGCGAAGTCTTCGATCACGAAGGCCTGCAGAAGCTGCTCAACGCACACCGGATCACGAGCACTCCCGACGCGGCGCTGCTCGCCGCGCTCGCCGAAGATAAAGTCGTCTCCTCGCCGCTGAATGACGCCGACTTCGCGATGCTCAGGCACTTCGGAATCCTCAAGGACGAAGTCAGCTTCGCGGGCGGCGTGCTGACCCTTGGCGACCAGAGCGTGCCGGCACGGCTGGACGATCCGGCGGTCAGCTCGGCGCTCTCTGAAGGCTGGCTGGGCACGAAGCTCAAGCACGGCCGCCTGATCCACGCCGGCTTCTTCATCGGTCCGAACGCGTTCTACCAGAGACTGCGCGATCTGCCCCGCGAGCTGCTCGACAAGATCGACATGACGCGGATCTCCTTCGTCAACGACACTTTCGGCCACGAAGGCATCGCGGTCGCGCAGAGGCAACACGCGCGCTTCATCAACACGTCGATGATGGCGACGCTGCTCGGCGCCGCGGTCTCCGACGCGCTCGAATCGGGCGATCTGGTCTCGGGCGTCGGCGGACAGTACAACTTCGTCGCCCAGGGCCAGACCCTGCCCGGCGCCCGCTCGGTCATGATGCTGCGCGCCTGGCGCACGAACAGCGCCGGCAAGCCAATCTCGAACATCGTCTGGAGCTACGGTCATGTGACGATCCCGCGCCACCTGCGCGACATCTTCGTGACCGAGTACGGCGTCGCCGACGTGCGCGGCCAGCCCGAGGGCGAAGTCGTCAAGCGCATGCTCGCGATCGCCGACTCGCGCTTCCAGGACGAGCTGCTCGCGAAGGCGAAGAAACAGGGCAAGGTCGAGCCGGATTACGAGATCCCGGCCGAACAGCGCCAGAACCTGCCCGAAGTGCTCGAAGCGCGGCTCGCGGCTTTCCGTGCTTCGGGCAAGCTGCCCGACTTCCCGTTCGGGACCGACTTCGAGCCGGTCGAGCTGGCCGCCGCGAAGGCGCTGATGAAGCTCAAGCGCCAGAGGAAATCGCCGCTCGCGCTCGCCGCCGCGCTGCTGCGCGGCCTGACCCGCCCCGTCGCGAAGCCCGAAGTGCTGGAGCGGCTGGGCCTCACGAAGCCGAAAACGCTCTCCGAGCGCTTCTGGCGGGCGCTGGTCGCCGGCAACCTCTGAGACGAAACCAGGAAGCTTCGTCTCACACAGAGCCGCAGAGGACGCAGAGAAAACCATCCGGAGTCCCTGCTCAAAGCGTCGTAGCGTGGATTCGCCCCGAAGGGGCAATCCACGCCTCTGCTGCGCACGACAAGGCAGATCTCGCGCAGCGGGCTTGCCCGCGAAGTGGTTTTCCCCTCGCCCACCGGGAGAGGGCTGGCGCCCTCAGCGCGAACCAGCCTGAACCGAGCCCGCGCCGACCAAGAGCAGCGCGAACACGAGTCCACACAGCCCTTTCATCGCCGACGAAGCACGAAGTACATGAAGAGGTAACCCGTGATCTGGAAGATATGGAAAAATCCGGGAATCGCGCCGATCATCAGGATGGCCACCGCGAATCCTGCAGCCCCTTCACGTCTGGCCACGGTTTCGCAGACAACTGCGACCAGAATGGAGAGCAGGGCAGAGGCGATGTCCGATTTTGGGGGGATGTTCATTTCCTGATCTTATCCTTGATAACGGAGGCGGGAACTCAGGCCGCAGCCAGAACCCCTGCGGATTCCTGCGCGGCGGGGTTCAGCTTCGCGATGTCGATGATCCACTCGGCCATCGCGATCGTCCTTTCCGCCAATGACTCGTCAGTCCGTATTGATAGGCGTGGCACGCAGTATGGAGCTCTTGACCTTGTCGTTGAACTCGCGCAGTTCCTTTTCATCTGCCGCCCTACACTCCCGATTGAGACGACGGACTTCATAGTGGCGAGTCAGGACCCAACCAGCCCGGTCCGGAGCGAAGCTTTGACGATAAAGCAAACCGTCTCCGGAGATTTCCTGGTCGACATTTTCAAGAGGGGTAGCCAGCGCGGGGACATGAATCCGCTCTTCGACCACTTTTCCTTCCCGGCACGGGGACGATACACCGGAAATCATGAAGTCGTAGGCCGCCAAGGTAAACGGGGGGGTCGGGATCTTCGCGAGCGCCCCCCCCTTTTCTACCTCAAGTGAGTAGGAAAAGTTCAGTGACGTCGATCGATCTTTTCGATCAAAGGAATATTTCCAACTCTCGGGATCAAGGACCTCCCCAAGCGGCTTCATCCTCGAATAGAAGAAATCCCTCTTCGCCTTTCTGCGGATGAACCTTCTGTCCATATAGTTAATAGGGTAGGCTGCACGGCCTTTACCCGTCCAGTGGGTTTCGGCCAGCCAGCGACCGGAATCCCGCGTCACGACGGTATTGAGCGCCTGCCATGAGGAAGGGAAGTCGTTCCCGATGGACTTGAACGATCCGGAGAAGAGGTGGAGCCCCTGAGTTCCTGAGAAAGATCCAGTGGTGTTGACACCAACGACCATGATGTCCATGTCATCCGTGAAGGAGGGCGCCTCTACCGGATCGAGATAGATATCCAGCTCCTCGATGTATGCGATAACGTGATTGAATGCGATTCGATCAGGAGCTGCACTCTCCAGTGGGGCTGGGACCAAGTTCCTGCCCATCCTCACTTCCACGGACTCCGCTTTGATCCCCGCGCGTTCAAGCAAGCCGATCAGCAGAAGAACCATGTCTTTGCAATCGCCATGCCGACTCGCGATGATATCGCGCAGCGGCCTCGGCGAATGCCCTTCCCTTACGCTGAGGGCAAACTCCTGAGAACGGTAGCGGATGTTCTTCCCTATCCACCGGTAGGCGTTGGCCACTCTTTCTTCAACGCTTCCGCCCGGAATGTCGGGCAGCTCTGAGCCCCCCTCGGCAATGCCCTGCCTGTAATACGAAGCGTACTCCTTTGCAATGCGCTGCCAGCTATCCAAGGACACCAACAGATGAGGAGGGACTGCCGTCTCTTTGCTTGAAGACAGCCCCCATGGCCCCGATAGATTAAATTGAAATGCTTGCCGACCCTTTCTTGAAGAGCGGATCGCTTTGAAGCTTTTGTCGCCGCCAAAAGTGATTGGCAATGAATTTTGCCCTGAGCCACCCTCAACAACCAGTTTCAGCTGCGCGGACAATGTCGGAATCGAAGATAGGTACAAAGACAGGAAAACGTTGCTTACCTTTTTGAAAGAATCGGACTTTTTGTGTATTGATATATCAAGATCCGTTGCGGCGTTTTTCTTGGGCAGGTCCGCGTAGTAAAACCTGACAGCCACCTTCCCTCCTGACGGGAACTTCACCTCACCGCTTGCCTCGCGGGCGGGAATCGTGTGCCCGTCCGCCCTGAACGAAACATGCGTTTCAATGTCATCCCCAATGTTGTCTGTGTACACGGGAATATAAAGGCGTTCGCCATCGTTTCTTATTGCGGGCACGATGCAGCGAATGGTTTCGGTAGAGCTGATTGCTTCGTTTGCCCCGACGACTACCGTCTTTGTGTATGTTGTAATAACATCGGGCACTATCCCTGCCCGACCAAAAAAGTGGCCCGCGCTTTGTGATGATGAAAGAATATCCTCTACCGCCAGAGCTCCAGAGGAGATCATAATAAAGGTTGCGAAAGCAATACCGTAGAGTATCTTTTTCATAATCACATTATCGGCCAATTGGAGAATGGTCTGGGCTCGCGCGCAGACCATTTATACATTCTTGGGTTATGGCTTAGGAGGAGTGGGTCTTACTCCGCAATCATTGGGGCCGTCTGAGCCGCCTGCGGCCTTGCAGGAAGTATATGCTGCGTTCTGCAGGTCGTAGTGCACCGATTCTGCCATTTTTGTGCAGGCCGTACTTCCAATAGGAAGCCAACTACACGCTTTTTCAGCCTCCTTCAGTATGTTGTCTGCCTGTATTTGCGATGCATTTCTCTGGTCGCCGCCACCGCCACCGCCACCGCCACCGCCCAGATCGCCCCCAGCGCTGTCGCCACCATAATCAGTTGAGTCATTAATAATATATACTTCGTCCGGGTGAAAGAGACCACTACCGCCACTGACAAGTGCAACCTCTCCTGCCGCAAGGTTTCGCATGTTAATTTATCCCAATTTTAAATTTGTGGTGCATTGGCATGCAGCATTTTGCATGCAATTCAATTAAATTTCAGATAATCAAGCGTGGGTTCTTTTATATCAAACACCTCCTTGCTAAATTAGGCGACGGTTAACTCACTCAATACTATTTTCTTTTCAAGGTTAATGATTCTATTTGCCATTGCTATAGTTTCTGGCCTATGGGCAATGCTGATCCGGGTCAGGCTGAGGCCGGCGATCGAGTCATTGACGAGGCGCTCGCGCGCGACATCGAGGTGGCTGGTCGCCTCGTCGAGCACCAGCACTTTCGGTTGCCGATAAAGAGCCCTTGCCAGCAGCAGCCTTTGCTTCTGCCCGCCCGACAGGCTGGAACCCATGTCGCCGATCAACGTATGAAAGCCCATAGGCATCTTGACGATGTCCTCATGGACGGCGGCGAGCTCGGCCGAAGCCTGGACCCGCGCGAGATCGATCCGGTCGTCGAAGTTCGCGATGTTGTCCTGCAGCGATCCCGAGAAGAGTTGGTCGTCCTGCATCACGACACCGAGCAATTTGCGCCAGTTCGCCGCGCCGAGCTGGCTCAAGGGCAGGCCGCCGACCTTGATGACCCCCTCGCTCGGTTCGGCCAAACCGAGCAGAAGCTTGACCAAGGTGCTCTTGCCGCAGCCGGAAGGGCCGACAATCGCGACGTGTTCGCCCGCTTCGATTTTCAGGTTCAGATGGCGCAGCACCCAGGGCTCGCGCTCGCCGTAGCGAAAGCTGACGTCCTCGAATTCAATGTTCGTCTCGATCAGGCTCGCCGTGTCCAGCGCCAGCGGCAGACTGCCGTCGAGTTTCTCCTGGTTGGTCAATACGATGTCGGCGAGCCGTTCAACCTGAAGGTTCAGCATCCTCAGATCGATCGCCTTGTCGATGAAGCCGCTCATCCGGCCCGAGAACGAGTCCTTGTACGAGATAAAGGCCAGCAGCATCCCGACCGACAGCAGGTTGTCCATCGCCAGTAGCGCGCCCCACCACAGTGTGATCAAACTTTCAGCACTAAAGAGCAAGGAGTTAATGGTTCGAAATCCGATAGCCATTTTTGCGGTGCTGACGTGGCGGTTTGTCGCCTGAACCAACAGGTTAAGCCACTTGGCTCGCCGCTTCTCCTCCTGGCCTCCGAGCTTGACCGACTGCACGCCGCGCAGCGATTCGAGGAAGTGCGTCTGCTCGCGCGCCGAGATCGCGAGGTATTCGCCACTCGCGCGTCGTAGCGGCGCGTAGCTCGCGATCCGCAAGACCGCATAGAGCGCGATCGCGACCAATGCGACGACGGCGAGCTTGGCGCTGTAGACGAACATCAGCGCCAGGGTCATCGCCGCGAACACGCCGTCGAGCAGAGCTTCGACGAGCGAGCCGGTCAGCGTCTGCTGGATCGTGTTCAGCGACTGGAAGCGCGAAACGATGTCGCCGATGTGGCGGGTCTCGAAGTACTTCATCGGCAGCCGGATCAGATGGCCCATGACCCGTGCCGACCACTGCACATTGAGCTGGGTCGACAGCGCGAGCATGACCCAGCTCCGTGCGGCAGTTATAGCAATTGTGAGCAGTTGCAAGAGCAGGAAGCCCAGGCCCAGCAGCGTCAGCAGATCCTTGTCGCCGGACACGATCGCGCCATCGACGATCCACTGGACGAAGAAGGGCGAGATCAGCGCGAAGACTTCGAGCGCAGCGGCGAGCAGCAGCATCTGGGCGAGACTGCGCTTCCAGCCGACCGCGCGGCCGACCAACTGCCGCCAGCCGATCGGCGGAGGCGCTTTCTGACGCCGGAACCCATCGGATGGGCTCAGCTCCAGCGCGACGCCGGTGAAGTGCTCGCTCGCCTCGCGCAAGGAAACTTTCCGTTCGCCCTGAGCCGGATCGTGAATGAGGATTCCCTTCGCCGTCGCCTTGAGCAGCACGACGAAGTGGTTCAAATCCCAGTGCAGGATGCACGGCGTCTTGAGCTGATCCAGCTCGTCCAGCTCCAGCCGCAGAGGGCGGCTCGCAAAGCCCAAGACGGACGCGATCTGCATCAGATCGGCCAAGGTCGCGCCGCGAAGCGACAGCGAGAAGCGCGCGCGCAATTCGGCGAGCTCGACCTCGTGGCCGAAATCCGACGCGACGCCAGCCAGACAAGCGAGGCCACACTCAGAAGCGGTGGTTTGGAGGGGGTAGGCCATTACGCGACGATCTGGTGTGTTCGAGTTTCTTCAGGCTGAGCAGGGAAAATCCGCATGGGGGTCAAAGCGCTCCCCCTAGGCTGTAAAGCGGCTCGAAGACCCACTCGATCAGCCTGCGCGTGTCCTGTTCGATGTCCGCCTCGACCAGCATGCCGGCGGTCAAGGGCGTCGCCTTGCCGTAGGTGCTGACCTGCTGTTTCGCGAGGCGGACCGAGATACGGTAAAGCCCTTCGGCGTTCTGCACATTGGGCAGAGTCGGAGGCAGGTCGGCCGCGGCGAGCTGGCTGCGTGACACGGTCGCGACGATTCCGCTGTATTGGCCGAACTTCTGATAGGGATAGGCCTGGTAGCGCAGCCGCACGTTCTGGCCCGGCTCGACGAAGCCGACCGCGCGTGAGGTCAGGAAGAGCTGGGCTTCGAGCTTGGCGCCCGCCGGCAGCAGCGTCGCGAGCGGTTGATTGCCGACGCTCTGCCCGACTTCGGCGAGCAGATTCGTCACGATGCCGTCGGCCGGCGCGGTGATCGCGTAGCGGTCGCGCGCGGCCGCTTCGCTGTTTTCCTGGGTCAAGGTCGCGAGATTGCGGTCGATCTCGGCGAGCTGGCTCTCGGTGCGGGTCGGCAATTGGCGCAGATCGTCCTCGCTCGCGGCGATCTCGCGCAGCAGGGACGAGCGGGTGCGCTCGGCGCCGGCCAGCCGGGCCTGAAGATCGGTCAGCTCTTCGTCGGTCTGCTGGACCGCCTGTTCGCTGACGAAGTGCGCAGCGGCCAGCTGCCGCTGGCGCTCGCCATTTTTCCGCGAATAGGCGATCCGGGTCTGGATCAGCGCCGACTCGCGTTGGGCCTGCTGCAGCTCGACGTGCATCTGCGCGAGGCGCCGGATGAGCGCGTCGCGGGACTGCTGGGTCAGCCGCGCGGTGGTTTCCTTCTCGCGCAGCAAGGAAAGCTTCTTGTCCGCATAGCTGCGCTCCAACACGTCGGCCAGCCGCTCGCCCGAACCCGCGCCGAGCCGCCGCTCGTCGGCGAGCACCGCGAGAACCTGACCCTTGCGGACGAACTCGCCTTCATGGACGCGCAGCTCGGTGACGACTCCGGCCGCAGGGGCCAGGATCCGCAACGCGCCGCCCAACGGAACCAGCACGCCGGTCGCGGTGGTCCGCTTCGTGTAGTGACCGAGAAACAGGAAGGCGAGGATAGACGCCGCGACCGCCGCCGCCCCCCAGGCGAGCACCCAGCCCGCCAGCGGCCGGGCCAGCATGATGTCTCCATGCAGGCGGTCGGTCTGGGCGGTCAGCGCTTCGGGGCGAAACAAACTCATGCCCAGAGCCATGCATCAGGCATGCCAGAAAATGCTTAGGCCGCAAATGAAAACGCCATAAGGGAGCAAAAAGCCTTGTGGCGCAATGACATTGCGTGACAGTTCATTACAGAAGGTGACGCGCAACAAATAAGAACCAAACACCTAAAACGATCAGATATATTGCAATCAAGCACACTTTTGGTGATCATTTCACAAAATTAGTGCGCACGCCCCAAGCCTTTCACTTGCGGCCAAGTCGGGATCGGTCAGCGCGAGCGTGCTCAGGATCCGCGCCCCGCCCCCGTCGCGCGTAGCGGGCGAAGACGCAAAAAAACGGCCCGCAAGGCGGGCCGTCTGCCAGCAATCGGCAAAGGGACTTATTTGAGCCGGATCGTCATGAACTGACGCTGGTTACCGCGCTGGATCAGCAGCGCGAAGCGGTCGCCCGCGGCGTCGATCCGGGCTTTGAGCTCGGCGGGCGTCGTGACGCGCTGGTTGTTGATCGCCAGGATCACGTCGCCGCGCTTCAGACCGATCTTCGCGGCGACTCCGCTGACGCGCTCGATGACGAGGCCTCCGGGCACGCCCAGCTGGCTCGCTTCGGCCGAACTCAGAGACCGCACCTCGGCGCCGAGCTTGCCCGTCTCGGGCTTGGTGCCGGGCACAGCGGCCGCGACGCCATCGGTCTGTTCGGCCAGAGTGACGCTGATCTCCTTGTTGGCCTTGTTGCGCCAGATCCCCAGCTTGACCTTCTCGCCCGGATGACGTTCGCCGATCAGGCGCGGCAGATCGCCGACATCGGCGACCGGCTTGCCGTCGACCGACAGGATGATGTCACCGGATTCGATGCCGGCATGGGCGGCAGGCCCGCCCGCCTCGACCTGGGCGACCAGCGCGCCTTTGGCCTTGGCGAGCCCGAAGTTCTGCGCCAGATCGTCGTCGAACTCCTGGAGCAGCACGCCGAGACGGCCACGCGTGACCTTGCCGTGCTTCTGCAGCTGATCCTTGACCTGGATCGCGACATCGATCGGGATCGCGAAAGAGATGCCCATGAAGCCGCCCGAGCGCGAGTAGATCTGCGAGTTGATGCCGATCACGTCACCGTTCAGGTTGAAGAGCGGACCACCGGAATTGCCCGGGTTGATCGCGACGTCGGTCTGCAGGAAAGGCACATAGGTTTCATCGGGCAGACGGCGCGACTTGGCCGAGATGATGCCGGCCGTCACCGTGTTGTCGAAGCCGAAGGGCGAGCCGACCGCGATGACCCATTCGCCGACTTTCGCGTGTTCGGCGTCGCCGAGCCGAACGGTCGGCAGATCCTTGCCGTCGATCTTGATCAGCGCGACGTCGGTGCGCTGATCCGAGCCGATCACCTTGGCCTTGAACTCGCGCTTGTCGGTCATCTTGACCGTCACTTCGGTCGCTCCGGCGACGACGTGGGTATTGGTCAGCACATAGCCGTCGGGGCTGATGATGAAGCCCGAGCCGACGCCCTGGGTCACCCGCGGCTGGGCCTGTCCGCCCTGCATGCCCGGAACCGGGATGCCGAAGCGGCGGAAGAAATCGAAGAAGGGATCGTTCGCGTCGATGCCGGCCTCGTTCTCGGCGGGCTTCTGGACGCTGGTCACGCTGATGTTGACGACGGCGGGGCCCACTTTCTCGACCAGGGCCGAGAAGTCCGGCAGGCCGGCACGGTTGATGACCGGCGCGACCGGCGCGCTGGGCACGGCGCTGGCATGGGAGGTCGATACGCCGGGTCCGTCCTGCAGGCAGCCGGCAAAAGCGACAGCGGCTACGCCTGCCAGGACCAGCGAGCGGGGAAGCGTCATCTTCATGGAAAATCCTCCGGAGTACATGAACAGGGATGATCGGCGATTATCGGTGCAGAAGCCGGCCCGGCAAGCCGGCGGTTTACATGGGATTACAAACTGGGGAGCTCTGTTGCACTTTTCAAGCCTTCCTTTCCCCGTGTGATACAAGGGAATACAAAAAATGGATCGCTGCCGCGTCCGTTGCGGGCGAATGCCCCCCATCTCTCCCGCCTTCGCCCTCCGCGTGCAAGGAATCGACAGGCGATACAATCGATGTTTCCCGTGTCAGGCCCGCCATCGTGACCCTCACCGATCTTCGCTACCTCGTCGCCCTCGCCCACGAGCGCCATTTCGGCCGCGCGGCCGAGAAATGCAACGTCAGCCAGCCCACCCTGTCAGTCGCGGTCAAGAAGCTCGAAGATGAGCTGGGCGTGATGCTGTTCGAGCGCAGCGCCTCCGACGTCAAGCTGACCGAGATCGGCGAGCCGCTCGTCGAGCAGGCCGAGAAGGTGTTGCTCGAAGCGGGCCAGATCCGCGAGATCGCCGAAGCGGGCAAGGATCCGATGATCGGCCCTCTGCGTCTGGGCGTGATCTACACGATCGCCCCCTACCTGCTGCCCAGTCTGATCCCGCTGATGCACGAGCGGGCGCCCAAAGTGCCGCTGATCATCCAGGAAAACTACACGGCCAGGCTGCTCGAATCCTTGAAACGCGGCGAGCTCGACGTGATCATCGCCGCGCTCCCCCTCGATCAGCCCGGAGTCGTCGCCCAAGCGGCCTATGAGGAACCTTTCCGCATCGTGATACCTTCCGGCCACCCCTGGGCGGCCGAGAAGAAAGTCGATGCCGAGCACCTCGCCGAAGAGCCGCTGCTGCTGCTCGGCGCCGGAAACTGCTTCCGCGATCAAGTGCTCGAAGTCTGTCCCCGCTGCGTGCGCGGCAATGCGGGCGGCAGCGGCACGGGCCTGCAGCGGACTCTGGAAGGCAGCTCACTGGAGACGATCCGCCACATGGTCGCGACCGGCGTCGGTGTCACGGTTCTGCCCTGCTCGGCGGCCGATCCGCTGGCGAAGAGCCAGTCCCTGGTCGAAGTGAGGCCCTTCACCGAGCCCGAACCCTTCCGCACCGTCGCGCTGGCCTGGCGGGTAACCTACCCGCGCAACGGCATCATCGACGTGCTGCGCGAGGCGATCGTCGACAGCAAGCTGCCCGGAGTCCGGACGCTGCGCGTCGGCCGCCGCGCCGCCTGAGCTGGCCAGCAGAGCAGTAGGGTAGGGAGGATTCGCCCCGCAGGGGCAATCCGCCGCACGGACTCAATTCGCGAGCACGAGGCTGGTCAGCACATCGGCGATCGCGCTGCTGTCGTGGGTTCCGGTCACGCGATCGGCAACCGACACCACGCCAGGCGTCGCATTGCCCATCGCGATGCCCATGCCGGCCAGCCTGAGCATGCCGATATCGTTCTCGTTGTCGCCGAAGGCGATCACCTCGGACGGCGCGATGCCGCGCAACGCGAGCCAGCGTTCGAGCAGCGCGCCCTTGCTGTTGCCGCTCTGCGCGATGTCGACGCGGTTCTCGCCCGACCACGCACAGCTCAAACCGATCTCGCGGTCGATCTCATCGACGATGCGCCTGAGCGGCTCCCTGTCCTCGGCGCTCAACACGAACTTCCAGATCGTCGAAGCCTGGATCGCGGTGTTCTCGAAGCTGGCGACCCATTCAAAGTCCGGGCGCAGCGCCGGCGGCAGGGTCTCGGCCCAGGCCAGCAGCCGCGCCAGATGCGCTTCGCTGCGCTCGTAGGCGATCTCGTCGTCGACGTTCATCAGCGCGTGAACTCCACTCTGGCGGATCTTGCGCAACAGCAGCAGGGCCTGGGTCCGGGTCAGAGGATTGGCCATCTCGGCCCGACCGGTCCGGAAGTCATACAGATAGGTGCCGTTGCAGCAGATTGCCGGCAGGTCCAGATTCAGCTGGGCATGGTAGGGCGCGGTCGCGATGTGGTGACGCCCGGTCACCAACAGCACGCCCAGGCCGCGGCGGCGCACCGCGGCGATCGCTTCGATCGCATCGGGGCGGATTGCGAGACGGCTGTCGAGCAGCGTGCCGTCGAGGTCAAGCGCCAGCAGACGGTAGCTCACGATCAGCCTCGCTGCAGCTGTTCGTTGTGCTCATCCTGTTCGAGATCGGTGATATGGCCGGTCAGCTGCGGATCGAACAGCGCCTGCGGCCCGGAGTCGCTGGATTTTCGATAGCCGCTCGGACTGATTCCGACCCGCTTGCGAAAGACGCGCGAAAAGTAGAGCTGGTCCTCGTAGCCGACGATCTCGGAGACGCTGGACACCGGGGTGCGCGTGCTCAGCAGCAGGTGCTTGGCGAGGATGATGCGCTGATCCTCGCGCCACTTCAGGATGTTGACCCCCATCTCGGAGCGGAACAGATGGGCGAGCCGCGACGGCGACAGACAAGCGTGGCGCGCGACCTCGTCGAGGCTGATGTCATCGGCCAGGTTGCGCGACAGGAAATGGCAGGTTTCGAGGATGCGTGGATCGATTGGCTTGGGCAGGTTCTCCGGCGTCTCCTCGTAGCAGCGGATCAACAGGCGTTCGAGCAGGTTGATCGCAAGCTCCTCGGACGTGCGCTTGCCGCCGCGATGGGTCTGGTCGATCTGCTGGAAGAGTTCGTCGAACTCGTTGAACAGCGCCCGGTTCGGCAGCGTCAGACGCCCGACCGTGCGCACCTGGTCGTGCCAGGCGAGCCAGTTGTTCCAGTAGGCGCGGGGCCGGAAATAGACCCAGCGGTGATACCAGTTCGGGGAGCACGGCGCCCGACCGTAGTGGTGAGCCGAATGCGGCGCGAAGAGCAACAGGTCGCCGGGGTTGCAGTAGAAGGCGTCATCACCGTCGAAGACCTTGCCCTGGCCCTTGATCGTCATGTTGATGATGAAGCCCTTCATCCCGTCCGGCCGGTCGATCAGGAAGTCGAGCGGCCCGTTCTCGGTGATCGGCGTGATCCCCGCAACCAGGTACATGTTGAACGAGTAGCCTGGCAGGAGAGGATTGAGTTGCTGCTTGGTGTCGTGATCGAACATGAACGCTTTCCCAAGAAAGGCGGGACGCGGCGGCACCAGGAAACGCAAACCCCGGGGGTGGTCAGGGCTTGCGTCCCCTTGGGGAAGGGGCGAGACCCGGTGCCACCGCGCCCGCAAACACGGGTGATCAGGCTGCTTTCGCCTGCTGCTTGTAGCGGTCGAAGATCACCGCGGCGAGCAGGATCAGGCCACGCACGACGTACTGCGCGAAAGGCGAGATGTTGAGCAGGTTCATCGCGTTCTCGACGGTTCCGAGGATCAGCACGCCGGCGACGACGAAGAAGATCTTGCCAATCCCGCCCTTGAGCGAAACGCCACCGAGCACGCAGGACGAGATCGCGGTCATCTCGAAACCGATCGAAGTCATCGGCTGGCCGCTGGTCATCCGGGACGCGAGCACGATGCCGGCAAAGGCCGACACGACGCCGGACAGCGTGAAGATCGCGATCTTCGTGCGGACGACATTGACGCCGGCGAGGCGCGCCGCATCCTCGTTGCCACCGATGGCCAGCGTGTTGCGGCCGAACACGGTCCGGCTCATCAGGAAGCCGAAGATCGCGAAGCAGGCCAGCGTGATCCAGACCGGCGCGGGAATGCCGAGGAACTCCGAGTTGCCGAGCAGGAAAAAGTCTTCCTGAGCGATGCCGACCGCCTTGCCGTCCGAGATGATGTAGGCGAGACCGCGGACGATTTGCATGCTCGCCAGCGTCGTGATCAGCGCGTTGATCTTCAGCTTCGCGACGACAACGCCGTTCAGGAAGCCGAACACGAGGCCCACCGCGAGTCCGGCGAAGATGCCGATCGTGACGCTCTCCGAGAGGTTGATCACGACCGCCGCCGCGACGCCCGAACACGCGATCACCGACGCAACCGAGAGGTCGAAGTCGCCGGAAGCAAGACAGAACAGCATGCCGCAGCTGACCATGCCGGCCAGCGACACGGCGAGCCCGAGGCCGCGCATGTTCACCGCGGTGAAGAAGTTGGGAACGAACACGCTGCACAGCACGAAGAGCACGACGAAAACCACCAGCATGCCGTACTTGTCCCAGACGTAACCCAGGGAGCTCTGTGTCTTTTCACTCTCGGCGGCGATCGCGCCGGTTTCGATATGGCTTGATTCAGTCATTGCGTTTACCTCTTACGCTGCGGCCGCCGCGCCTTCGCGCAGCATGGCCAGACTCAGGGCACGGGCTTCGGTCGCCTCGTCGTGGGTGAGCTCACCGACAATCACGCCTTCCCTCATCACGACGATGCGATCGGCGAGGCCCAGCACTTCGGGCAGATCGCTGGACGCGAAGAGCACCGCGACGCCGTCGCGAGCCAGGTCGTAGATGACCTGATAGATCTCGTTCTTCGCACCGACGTCGATGCCGCGGGTCGGCTCGTCGAGCAGGATCACTTTCATCTGCTGGCACAGCCAGCGCCCCAGGATCACCTTCTGTTGATTGCCCCCGGACAGATTCATCATCAGCTGCTCGGGTCCGGGCGTGCGCACACCCAGCCACTTGATCATCTTCTGCGCGTTGGCTTCTTCCCAGCCGTCATCGATCAGCATTCCGGCACGCAAGCGGTGGCGCCGGGCACTGATGTTGATGTTGTCCTGGACCGAGTGGATAGGCACGATGCCGTCGGCCTTGCGGTCCTCCGGACAGAGCATCACGCCGGAGTCGATCGCATCGATCGGGCTGCGCATCCGCGCGCCCTCCCCGTCGATCCGGATGCTGCCGCCCTGGATCGTCGAGGCGCCGAAGATCGCACGCATCAGCTCGGATCGACCCGCGCCGACCAGACCGAACAGACCTACGATCTCGCCGGCATGGACCTGCAGATCGGCCGCCGCGCGCAGACCGGGCGCGCGCAGACCGCGGACGTCGAGGCGAAGCGCTCCGTGCGGGCGCGGCGAATAGCCATAGATGTCGCCGATGTCGCGACCGACCATCGCCTGGACCAGATCGGAATGCTTGACCGAGGCGACCTCATCGACGGTCCGCACATGACGGCCGTCCTTGAAGACCGTGATCCGGTCGCAGATCTGGAAGATCTCTTCCATCCGGTGCGACACATAGAGGATCACATGGCCGGCGTCGCGCAACTCGCGGATCACGCGGAAGAGCTGCTCGATCTCGCGCGCCGACAGGCTGCTGGTCGGTTCGTCGAAGGCGATGATCTTCGCATTGCGAGTCAGCGCCTTCGCGATCTCGACCATCTGCCACTGGCCGATCGACAGACTCTTCAGCGGCGTGTCCGGGTCGATCGCGATACCCAAGCGGTCGAGCTGGCGCTGCGCGGCTTCGCGCAGCGCGGCACGATCGACGACGCCGAGGCGGGTCGGCAGCTGGCCGATATAGATGTTCTCAGCGACGCTCATCTCCGGAACCAGGTGCAGTTCCTGATAGATGATCGCGACGCCGCTGAGCAGCGCGTCGGTCGCGCTGCCGAAATGAACCGCCTTGCCGGCGATCCGGACTTCGCCGCTGCTCGGCGTGTAGTTGCCGCTGAGGATTTTCAGCAGCGTCGACTTGCCGGCGCCGTTCTCGCCGATCAAGGCATGGACGCTGCCTTCGAAACAGTCAAAACTGATGTCCTGGAGTGCCTTGACCCCTGGAAAGCGTTTGCCGACACCGCAGAACTGCAGATAGGGCTTGGATTCGTTCATGGTCCTTCTCCGCGTGATGAAACCCGGCAGGAAGATATCTTCCTGCCGGAGCAGACAGAAACGGCCGCCTCCCGGCGGCCGCACGCGTCAAAGGCCCTTCTTCTTCAACTCGACCTTGAAGTTCGCACGGGTGATCAGCACCGCGTCGGTGACTTCGGTGAACTTGGCCGGAGCAACCCCCTTGGCAACCCAGGCATGGAGCATCTGCACGGTCTTGGAACCGTGGACGTCCGGGCTGGGCAGCAGCGAACCGTAGAAACCGGTCGGCTTGGACTTGGACAGCTCGTTGACTGCATCGACGCCGTTGATGCCGATGCCGATCACGTTCTCGGCCTTGAAGCCCTGACCTTCGGTCGCGCGAACGCCGCCGAGCACGGTGTTGTCGTTCATGCCGATCACGAGCCAATGCTTGACGTTCGGGTGCTGAACGAGCATCGAGTTCGCCGCATCGAGCGCACCGGGGATGTCATTGCTCTTGGTCGGAACCGTATAGATCTGGGCGGCCGGGAAACCGGCCTTCTTCAGCGCGGCCATCGAACCGTCGGTGCGCCGGCGGGCGGTGTCGAGCTCGTTCGCGGTGATCGCCAGAGCGGCGGTTTCCGCCGGCTTCCAGCCGCGTTTCTTCATCTCGGCCCACAGCTCGTTGCCCTGACGCTCGCCGATCTTCGTCGCCGCCATCATGACCAGCGGTACTTCGGTCATCGGCTGGCCCTTCGCATTGACGAACTGGTCATCGACTGCGATGACCTTGAGCCCGTGGCTCTTCGCCTTGGCCACGATCGCCGGCCCGAGCTTGGGGTCGGGGGTACAGATCACGAAGCCTTTCGCACCGCTGGCAGCCAGCGTGTCGATCGCATTGAGCGTCTTCTCGCCATCGGGCACCGCGATCTTGATGATTTCGACCCCGAGCGCCTTGCCGGTCTTGTCGGCGAAAGCCCATTCGGTCTGGAACCACGGTTCCTCCGGTTGCTTGACCAGATAACCGAGTTTTTCTGCAGCCCATGCGGATCCGAGCGTCGAGGCGACCAGGCCCGCCAGCAAGAACGTCTTGCCTACACTTTTCATCACACATATCTCCTTTGGTTTCGCCGTTCGCTGCCTTCTGGCAGTCACTTTTTCGGATTCACCCGCTCCCTTTGAGCGGCCCCGCGTGGCGTGGCGCGGTCCTTCTGAATCCACGGTCGATCATAGTGAAGACGTTTAAGCCGGAAAACTTTGCCGACCGATTCGTCCATATCTTCGGCGATCCGCAACAGGATGATCCATTGCGGCACGCAAGGGAATATGCATGACGACCGATCCGTCCATGCTTTCAGCGATTCCCGCCTGACGTCCCCGCATCGTCCTTCCCTATCGTCCGCCCCGATACGCCCCGCAGCGGAGGAGAAGAAGAATGAGCAGACAGTTGGTGATCGGGCTGGATTTCGGCAGCGATTCGGTCAGAGCCTTGGCGGTGGACTGTGCGGACGGCAGCGAACTCGCCACCCACGTCAGCCTTTACCCGCGCTGGCGCGATCAGCGCTACTCGGATGCCCGGGCTAACCGTTTCCGCCACCACCCCCTCGACTACATCGAAGCGATGGAGGAGGCAGTTCGCAGCGTCGTCGCGAGCCTGGGCGAGCTGGCCGGAGCCGTCGTCGGCTTCGGTGTCGACACGACCGGCTCGACGCCGGCTCCGGTCGATGCGGACGGCACTGTGCTCGCACTCAAACCGGAGTTCGCCGAAAACCCGAACGCGATGTTCGTGCTCTGGAAGGACCACACCGCGATCGCCGAGGCCGAGGAGATCAACCGCCTCTGCCATGACGGAGTCCACACCGATTACACCCGCTACAGCGGCGGCATCTATTCGTCGGAATGGTTCTGGGCCAAGGCGACCCACGTCTCGCGCGAAGATCCGCGCGTCGCGGCCGCCGCGGCGAGCTGGGTCGAGCTGGCCGACTGGGTGCCGGCGCTGCTCTCAGGCACGACGGCTCCGGGACAGATCAGGCGCGGACGTTGCGCGACCGGCCACAAGCTGCTCTGGCATCCGTCCTGGGGCGGCTTGCCGCCCAAGAGCTTCATCGCCGAACTCGACCCGACTCTGGCCGAGAACTTCTTCGCGATGCCCTTCGGCGACACCTGGACCGCCGACAAGCCGGTCGGCCGGCTGACCGGGGAGTGGGCGAAGCGCTTCGGCGTTCCGGTCGGAGCGTGGATCGCCGGAGGCGCTTTCGACTGCCACATGGGCGCGGTCGGCGCCGGCGCCGACGACTACACACTGGTCAAGGTGATCGGCACCTCGACCTGCGACATCCTGACCGCCCCGGCCGGGCAGATCGGCGAAAAGACGATCAGCGGCATCTGCGGCCAGGTCGACGGCAGCGTCGTACCGGGCCGGATCGGCCTCGAAGCCGGCCAGTCCGCCTTCGGCGACATCTATGCGTGGTTCGGCCGCCTGCTCGGCTGGCCGCTGCAGGCCCTGGCCGAGCAGCACCCCGAATTCGCGGCGACGCTGAATGACTTCGAAAACCAGTTGCTGCCGACGCTGACCGAAGCCTGGGCAAAGCGGATGGACAGCGCCCCCGCTCCTCTGGTGCTCGACTGGTTCAACGGTCGGCGCACGCCTTATGCGAACCAGAGGCTCAAGGGCGTGATCGGCGACATCAACCTGGGCAGCGACGCACCCGAGCTCTTCGGCGGCCTGATCGCCTCGACCGCCTGCGGCGCCCGCGCGATCATGGAGTGCTTCATCGATCAACAGGTTCCGGTCGAACGGGTCCGCACCCTGGGCGGCATCGCCCGCAAGTCACCGACTGTGATGCAGATCTGCGCCGACGTGATGAACCGCCCGATCGAAGTCGTCGCGTCCGACCAGTGCTGCGCGCTGGGCGCCGCGATCTTCGCCGCGGTCGCCGCCGGAGCACACAAGGACGTCGCCAGCGCTCAGCGCGCGATGGCGAGCCCGGTCGAACGCATCTATCAACCGCGCCCCGATCAGGTCGCCCGCTACGAGGCGCTCTACCAACGCTACCGGCGCTGGGGCGAGGCGCTCGAACCGCTCTACGGCGCGGAGGCCTGAGATGAGCATCCGTGAGCTGCGCGAAGCGGTGCTCGAAGCGAACCTGGCCCTGCCCCGGCACGGCCTCGTCACCTTCACCTGGGGCAACGTCAGCGGCATAGACAGGAAAGAGGGCCTGATCGCGATCAAGCCCAGCGGCGTGCGCTACGAGGACATGGTCGCGACCGACATCGTCGTGCTCGACCTCGACGGCAACACGGTCGAAGGAAGCCTGCGCCCGTCCTCGGACACCGCGACCCATCTCGAGCTGTACCGGCGCTGGCCCCCCCTGGGCGGCATCGTCCATACCCACTCGACCCATGCGACCGCCTGGGCGCAGGCGGGGCGGGCCATCCCGGCCTTCGGCACGACGCACGCCGACTATTTCCACGGCGCGATACCGTGCGCGCGGCCCCTGTCCGCCGCCGAAGTCGAGGGCGACTACGAGCGCAACACCGGCCTTGTCATCGTCGAGACGATGGGAGAGACCGATCCGCTCGCGATGCCCGGGATCTTGGTCAATGAACACGCGCCGTTCGCATGGGGCAAGAGTCCCGACGAGGCGGTGCACAACGCCGTCGTGCTCGAAGAGGTTGCCCGGATGGCCTGGCTGACCCTCTCCCTGAACCCGCAGCAGGCGCCGATCCCGGATTACCTGCTCGACAAACACTACCTGCGCAAGCATGGCGCCAATGCCTATTACGGGCAGGGCGGCTCGCGCTAGACCAACTCTGGAAACGGAAGGACAGAAAGTGGAACAGTTCAACAAGCGCGAAGTCTGGTTCGTCGTCGGCAGCCAGTTCCTCTATGGCCCCAAGACCCTACAACAGGTCGCCGACAACGCCGCGAAACTCGTCGATGGCCTCAACGCGAGCGGCAGCCTGCCGATCCGGCTGGTCCTGAAGCCCACCGTCAAGACCGCCGACGAGATCCTCGCGGTCTGCCGCGATGCGAACAACGCCGCCGACTGCGTCGGCATCGTGACCTGGATGCACACCTTCTCGCCGGCGAAGATGTGGATCGCCGGCCTCTCCGTGCTCGACAAACCCTTCCTGCAGTTCCACACCCAGTTCAATGCCGAAGTGCCGTGGAGCACGATGGACATGGACTTCATGAACCTGAACCAGACCGCACACGGCGGCCGCGAGTTCGGCTTCATCGGCGCCCGGCTGCGCAAGCACTACGAAGTCGTCGTCGGTCACTGGAAGAACCCCGCGGCGCTCGCGAAGATCGCCCGCTGGATGAGGATTTCCGCGGCGCTGGCGGACAGCCGGACGCTGAAGATCGCGCGCTTCGGCGACAACATGCGCGATGTCGCGGTCACCGAGGGCGACAAGGTCGAAGCGCAGATCCGCTTCGGCTACACGGTCAGCGGCTACGGTCTGGGCGATCTGGTCAAGGTCGTCGATTCGGTCAGCGAAGCCGACATCGCGCAGCTCGTCGAGGAGTACGAAACGCTCTACACGCTCGGCGACGCGGTGCGCGCGGGAGGGGCAGGCCGCGCCAAGCTCGTCGATTCGGCGCGGATCGAGCTGGGGCTGAAGCGCTTCCTCGAGCGGGGCGGCTTCGGCGCCTTCACGACCACGTTTGAAGACCTGCATGGCCTCAAACAGCTTCCCGGCCTCGCGGTCCAGCGCCTGATGCAACAGGGCTACGGCTTCGGTGCCGAAGGCGACTGGAAGACCGCAGCGCTGCTGCGCACGGTCAAGGTCATGAGCGCAGGCCTCGCCGGTGGCACGTCCTTCATGGAGGACTATACGTATCACTTCTCGCCCGACGGCGACCTCGTGATCGGCGCGCACATGCTCGAAGTCTGCCCGTCCATCGCCGCCGAGGCGAAGCCGAGGCTCGAAGTGCTGCCGCTGTCGATAGGCGGCAAGGAAGACCCGGCGCGGCTGATCTTCACCGCGAAAGCCGGTCCAGCCGTCAATGCGAGCCTGATCGACATGGGCAACCGCTTCCGGCTGATCGTCAGCGAACTCGACGTAATCGCACCGCCCCACGATCTGCCCCAGCTGCCGGTCGCCCGCGCGCTCTGGAAGTGCCGCCCCAGCCTCGAAGTCTCGGCCGAAGCCTGGATACACGCCGGGGGCGCTCACCACGCGGTCTTCGCGCAGGCGGTCGACGCTGAGTGGCTGCGCATCTACGCGGGGATGACCGGGATCGAATGCCTGACGATCGACGCCGACACGCGCATCAACAGTTTCCGCGACACGCTGCGCTGGAACGAGCTAGCCTATCGCTGACCCAAAGGAGGACGACACACTTCGGTGTGTCGCCGCGGACTTGAGGCGCCACAGAGCGTCCGTCCGGAAAAGAATTGCTCACGGACCCGGTCCGTCAACGAGCAAGCGGAGTCCGGCCCCGCGATACAGGCCGGCACATCAAAGGAGACAGCTTCATGAACATCAACAGACGTTGTGCACTCGCCCTGGCTGGCGCGCTGGTTCTGGGGGGAGCCACAGGAGCACTGGCCGCTGACAAGAAGATCACGCTCGGTTTCGCCCAGGTCGGCGCCGAGAGCGAATGGCGCACGGCCAATACGCAGTCGATCAAGACTTCGGCCGCCAAGGCCGGCATCACGCTGAAGTTCTCGGACGCCCAGCAAAAGCAGGAAAACCAGATCAAGGCGATCCGCTCCTTCATCGCCCAAAAAGTCGATGTGATCGCGTTCTCGCCGGTCGTCGAGTCGGGCTGGGAGACGGTACTGAAGGAAGCCAAGGCCGCGAAGATCCCGGTGATCCTCACTGACCGGGCCGTCAGCGTCAAGGATGACTCGCTCTATGTGACCTTCATGGGTTCGGACTTCGTCGAGGAAGGGCGCCGCGCCGGTCACTGGCTGCTCGACAACTACAAGGCCCAGGGCAACGTCAACATCGTCGAACTCCAGGGCACGGTCGGTTCCGCTCCGGCCATCGACCGCAAGAAGGGCTTCGAGGAAGTCATCAAGGCCCAACCCCGCTTCAAGGTGATCCGCTCGCAGACCGGCGACTTCACCCGCGCCAAGGGCAAGGAAGTCATGGAAGCCTTCCTGAAGGCCGAGGGCAAGAAGATCAACGTGCTCTATGCGCACAATGACGACATGGCGATCGGTGCGATCCAGGCCATCGAGGAAGCCGGCATGAAGCCCGGAAAAGACATCACGATCATCTCGGTCGATGGCGTCAAGGGCGCGTTCGAAGCGATGATCGCCGGCAAGCTCAACGTGACAGTTGAATGCAATCCGCTGCTTGGCCCGCAACTGATGGACGCGGTCCGCGATGTCGTCGCCGGCAAGAGCCTGCCCAAGCGCATCGTGACCAAGGAATCGGTCTATCCGCAAAGCGTCGCGGCCAAGGAATTCCCGAACCGCAAGTACTGAGTCTCCTGCGGACACCCGTCCGCTTTTTCCGCCCCCGCCCCGGCCCGCCCGGTGCGCGGGGTGCGGCTCTGCATAGCGAGAACGAACATGACGGATTCCACCGCTGCGGTGCCGGTTCTGGAATTGCGCGGCATCGACAAGCGCTTTCCTGGAGTCAAGGCTCTCGACAAGGCGGGCCTGAGGCTTTTCCCCGGAGAAGTCCACGCCCTGATGGGGCAGAACGGAGCCGGGAAGTCGACGCTGATCAAGGCGCTGACCGGAGTCGACCCGGCCGATGCCGGCGAGATCCTCCTTGCCGGAAAACCCATCTCACCCACTTCGGTACAGCAAGCCCAGGATCTGGGCATCAGTACCGTCTATCAAGAAATCAACCTGTGCCCCAACCTGTCGGTCGCCGAGAACATCTTCATCGGTCGCTTCCCGCTGCGCCACGGCATGATCGACTGGAAGAAGCTCGAGCGAGATGCCTCAGAGGCTCTTGCGGCGCTGAACGTCGACATCGATGTGCGCCTGCCTCTGGCGAGCTACCCGGTCGCGATCCAGCAGATGGTCGCGATCGCCCGCGCGCTGGGCACCGACGCATCGATCCTGGTGCTCGACGAACCGACCTCCAGCCTCGACGAGGATGAAGTCGAGCGGCTCTTCACCGCGCTGCGCGGCCTGAAGGCCAAAGGCATCGCGATCCTCTTCGTTACCCACTTTCTCGACCAGACCTATGCGATCTCGGACCGGATCACCGTACTCAGGAACGGCGCGCTGGTCGGCGAATATCTGCCCGAAGATCTGCCCCGCCTCGCGCTGATCGAAAAGATGGTCGGCCGCGCGATCGACGAAAGCGCCTTCGCCCGCGCCGAAGGCGAGTCCGCGCTGGACGAGCCGACCGAGACTCTGCTCGCAACCCACGCTCTGGGCCGCCACGGCTCGGTCCAGCCTCTCGACCTGGAGATGAAACCGGGACGGGTTCTGGGCCTGGGCGGCCTGCTTGGCTCCGGGCGCACCGAGACCGCGAGGCTGTTGTTCGGCATCGACCGCGCCGACTCGGGCAATATCGAGACGGGCGGCAAGACGCGCCAGTTCCGCAGCCCCAGCGATGCGATCGCGGCCGGAATCGGCTTCTGTCCCGAGGACCGCAAGACCGAGGGCATCGTCGCCGAGCTGTCGATACGCGAGAACATCATCCTCGCGCTGCAGGCCAAGCGCGGCATCTTCCGCTTCCTGTCGCGCAAGAAGCAGACCGAGATCGCCAACCACTTCATCGCCCAGCTCGGGATCCGCACGCCGGACGCCGAAAAACCGATCGGTCAGCTCTCCGGCGGCAACCAGCAAAAGGCATTGCTGGCACGCTGGCTCGCCACCGAACCGAAGATGCTGATCCTCGATGAACCGACGCGCGGCATCGACGTCGCCGCGAAGCTGGAGATCATGGACCTCGTCAAGGCCCAGTGTCGCAAGGGTCTGGCCATCCTCTTCATCTCGTCCGAAATGGCCGAGGTGCTGCGCGTCTCCGACCGCATCGCCGTGCTGCGCGACCGCCGCAAGGTCGGCGAACTCAAGGGCGCCGGCACCAGCGAACAGGACGTGTTCCGGATGATCGCGGGAGCCGAATCATGAAAGCCATCACGATGAACACACAAGCGATACGCCTTCCGGCGCTGTCCCGTCACCGGCTGTTCTGGCCGGTGATGACCCTGCTGCTGATGCTCGCGGTCAACGCCTGGTTCAATCCGAACTTCTTCAGCATCACCGTGAAGTCCGGCCACCTATACGGCGCGCTGATCGACATCGTCAACCGCGCCTCCCCGTTGATGCTGATCGCGATCGGCATGACTCCGGTCATCGCGACGCGGGGCATCGACATCTCGGTCGGCGCGGTCGTCGCGATCTGCGGCGCGGTCGCCGCGACCCTGATCGGCGGAACGCTGATCATCGACCACGGCAACCCGGTCTATGTCTCAAACACGCCGATGGCGCTCGCGATCATCGCCGCGATCGGCGCGGGCATCGCCTGCGGCCTGTGGAACGGCGCTCTGGTCGCCGGCGCGGGCATGCAGCCTATCGTCGCAACGCTGATCCTGATGGTCGCCGGGCGCGGAGTCGCCCAGCTGATCACCGGCGGGCAGATCACGACGGTCTATTACGAGCCCTTCTTCGTGATCGGCAACGGCTTCCTGCTGGGCCTGCCGGTGGCGCTGTACATCGTCGCCGCGGTCGCGATCGCGATGCTGCTGATGGTGCACAAGACCGCGCTGGGCCTCTTCATCGAAGCGGTCGGCATCAACCCGATCGCGGCGCGCTTCGCGGGTCTGGGCGCCCGGCGGATCCTGATGATGGTCTATGCGTTCTGCGGCGCCTGCGCCGCGATCGCCGGGCTGATCGTCGCGTCCAACGTCAAGAGCGCCGACGGCAACAACGCCGGCCTCGCGATGGAGATGGACGCGATCCTCGCCGTGACGCTGGGCGGCACTTCGCTCGACGGAGGTCGTTTCAGCCTGGCCGGCAGTCTGATCGGCGCACTGATCATCCAGACGCTGACCTATGCGATCTACTCGCTGGGCGTGCCGCCCGAGATCAACATGGTCGTCAAGTCCATCGTCGTGATCGCGGTCTGCCTGATCCAGTCCGAGAGTTTCCGCCGCCGGCTCCTGTCCCTGTTCCGCAAAGAGGAGGCGCGCTGATGAACCGCGCTCACCGTTTCAACCCGGCTCTGCTGCCGCTCGCGATCACCAGCCTGCTCTTCGTGCTGATGTTCGGCTACGGCGCCGTCGCCTACACGGGCTTTCTGTCGTCCCAGGTCTTCCTGAACCTGCTGATCGACAATGCCTTCCTGATCATCATCGCGGTCGGAATGAGCCTGGTGATCCTGACCGGCGGCATCGACCTCTCGGTCGGCTCCACCCTCGCGCTGACGACGATGATCTCGGCCTCTCTGGTCGAGCATCACCACTGGAGCGCGTTCGCGGTGATCCCGCTGTGCCTCGCGATCGGCGCCGCTTTCGGCGCCTTGATGGGCTGCCTGATCCATTTCTTCAAACTCCAGCCCTTCATCGTCACCTTGGGCGGCATGTTCCTCGCGCGCGGCCTCTGCTATGTGATCAGCATCGACTCGATCTCGATCACCGATCCGACCTACACCGCGATCGCCCACTACAAGATTCCGCTGTGGGGCGAGAACTTCATCTCGATCAACGTCGTGATCGCGTTCGCGATGGTCGCGCTGGGCGTCTTCCTCGCCCAGTACACGCGCTTCGGCCGAACCGTCTATGCGATGGGCGGCAGCGAGCGTTCGGCGCTGCTGATGGGCCTGCCGGTCGGGCGAACCAAGATCCTCGTCTACACCTTCAGCGGTCTGTGCTCGGCGCTGGCCGGCGTCGTGATGACCTTCTACATGCTCTCCGGCTATGGCCTGCACGCCCAGGGCATGGAGCTCGACGCGATCGCGGCCGTCGTGATCGGCGGAACGCTGCTGACCGGGGGCGTCGGCTATGTCGCCGGCTCGCTGGTCGGCGTGCTGATCCTCGGCGTGATCCAGTCGCTGATCACTTTCGACGGCACACTGAGCTCGTGGTGGACACGGATCGCGGTCGGCGTGCTGCTCTGCGCCTTCTGTCTGCTGCAAAGGCTGCTGGAGCGAAGCGGCAAGCGCTCGCTGAGCGCCAGCCCGGCCTGAGCCGGGACCGGCTCTTTCGCCAGCCGGAGTCAGTCGCCCCCGCGAAAGCGGGGGCTTTTCGTTGACGCCGCCGAGGACGCCAGCCGGATCTGTCCGGACAAGATCCGCGTGATCGCCCCGTCCATCCGCGACGAGGCCCAAAATGCGGTCTATTAGCGCTGACGGCGTCTCAGCCGACGAAGTGGGCGCGCCGGGCGACGTCGGCGGGAAGCTGAAGTTTGAAGCGTTTGAGCTGGGTTCGGCTGAACAGGTATTCGCCCTGTGGAGCCGTGTAGGGGAAGATCGCGGACGGAGCGGTTCCGTGCTCGAGGATCTGCTCGATCAGCCGGGCTGCTGCTTCACCCTGATGAGTCGCATTCAAGACCAGGCCACCGATTGCCTTGTCGGCCCCGACCTGGAAATCCCAGAAACCGAACAGAGGCACGGGCGTGTTCGCCGAAGTCCAGCTGATCACCTGATTCTCATCGGTGACTTGTCCATCGCGGCCGAGCAAGGACTGATAGAGACCGGCGACGATCGCTCCGTAGCCTTCGCGCGCAGCACCTGATACGGCGAGCTGCCAGCGCTCGAACGAATCGACCATCTTCAGTTCGACCTGCACACCGCCGATCGAGTAGCTCGACTGTCCTGAGAAGGTTTCCTGGAAGATCACCCGCGACGCCTCGTTGCGGTCAAAGAGCACAAGGATCTTCCGAATGCCCGGCAGCATTTCTCGCACCAGAACCGTGTTGCGCTTCATCAGCGGACGCTCCAGCACGCCAGTGATGTTCTTGAACGGGCCGTAGGCGCGCGGGTTGTTGTTGATGCCCAGATAGACTCCGGGGATCCCCATCTTGTCCAGGTCTGGCCCCACCAGCCTCAGCGCCGCATCGTCGCCGAGCACGACAAGGGCCGGTTGCTGTTCGCGAATCTGCGCCAGCGCCTTGTTCGCCATCTCCCGGTGCCGAAATTCCGGGAGCCGTTTCGTGTCCAGCGCGGTGCCGGTGATCCGGTAACGATCGGCCAGCTTGAGCCTGAGCGCCTGCTTGTAGTCGTGATCCCAGACCATCCCCTCGTGGTAGCTCTCGACGATGAAGATCGTCCTCGGTCCCGCCCAGGCGCTGGCGGCGAAGGCCAGCAGCAAAGCCAGCGCCAGCTTTTGAGCGCAGAGTTTGATCCGTTCCAGAGTCTTGTCCATGAGCTTGTGTCGAGCCGACCGCGAACATCGAAACAAATTGGGAAATCCGAATAAACCACCAATCCCAATATGATTCATGCATTTTGCCAGCAGCTCATGGGCATTTTTCATGTCTGGAAAAAAAATGGCCCGCACAGCCGCTCGCCGAGCCGTCCCCTCTCCACCGCAACGGGGACAAGCCGCGACAACTCGACGGACTGCTTCTCTCTTGCTTGCGATGAGCACTATGCAAGGGATTAGACGGGACACCAGCACTACACTTTCCGCTCGAGCCCAGAGCCGCGCGCACAGCAACACGCCGGTTTGAATCACCAAAATCATCGAGGGTCAGGAGACACCGGGCATGAGCGCCGACCGCCGCATCCGATTCATCCGGCGCTTCTTCGCTCTGCCGGGCAGCGCGATCCTGATCGCGGCATGCGCCGCTCAGTCGGCTCATGCCGACGAGCGCTTCTTCACCTTCACGGGCCAGAACGACATCTTCTTTGGCAACGATGGCGGCGGCTACACCAATGGCGTGGTCTTCGGGATGCTGCGCGCCCCGTCCCCGGGCGAACCCAGCGTCGCTCCGCCCGTGCTGCTCGCCCGCCTTGCCAGCGCTCTCGGCACCGGGAAACCCGTGCTGGCTTCGAGCTCGCTGGCTCAGTTCATGGTGACGCCGCGCGACAAGTCACGCTCCGTTCCGGCCGCGGCGGACTCTCCGTACATCGGCGTACTGCAATTTCGTTCCGCTCAGGTCACGGTGCGCGAACAGACCGCCGACCTGATCGCGGTCGATCTGGGCGTCGTCGGTACAGCCTCGGGCGCCGCGCAGACGCAACGCTTCGTCCACCGTCTCTTCGGCTCCGAGGGTCCCCGGGGCTGGGGCAGCCAGGGACGCAACCGACTGCTCGCCGGACTCGAAGCTTATCGCGCCCGGCGTTTCCAATGGTCGGACACACCCACCGCGGAGGCAACGAGCGATTTCATACTGCTGGGCGGGGCAACGCTGGGCAATCTGGAATCCTCATTCGGCGGGACGGCGCTGATCCGCTATGGAAGAGATCTCGAACGCAGCTTCCCGACCGTGGTCAGAGTCCAGGGCCGCAGCTCGGATCCGTTCGTGATCGGTCGCGGCTGCTTCGCCTATGCCGGATACTCGGCGGACCGCTTCACCGGCATGCGCATCGGCGACGACACCCCCGCCGGGAACCCGGCCAATCTGCGCAAATCGGCCATGGTCGCGCTGGCCGGTATCGCCTTCGGCTGGGGCGAATCGTCGCTGACCTTGTCGCTGCAGAGCGCGAGTCCCTTCGTCGTCGGCAACAGCGAGCGCCAGTCCTTCGGATCGATCACCTTCACCACGCGGATCCCGTGAGCGCAGACACGCTCAGGCGTATGCGTACGGCCCACCCTTGGCGAGTCCTTTCTGATAAGCCGGGCGCGCATGGATGCGCTTCAGGAAGTCGGCGATATTCGGCAACCCCTGGGCGTGAGCAATGCGGCTCGACGCGGCTTCCAGCACGAAGCTCATCTGGATGTCGGCGGCGCTGAACGCATCCCCGGCAAACCATCCGGTCTTCGCCAGATGCTTTTCGATGTAGTCCAGATGGATGGCGAGTTGGGGATTCAAAAGTTTGCGCTGTACGCCTTTGGCGATCTGCGCAGCCAGCGGGCGCAGCAGCCACGGCATCGGAGGGTGCGCAAGGCGGCTGAAAACCAGCGTCATCACCAGCAGCGGCATCGCCGAGCCTTCGGCGTAATGCAGCCAGTAGGAGTAATCGCGCCGCGCCGCCGTGCCCGGCAAAGGGCGCAGGCTCTCGCCGCCGTGGGTCTCGACGATGTATTCGATGATCGCACCGGATTCGGCGACGGTGATGTCGCCATCGGTGATGACCGGGGATTTGCCCAGGGGATGAACCGCCTTGAGCTCGGGGGGCGCCAGAACGGTGCCCGGATCGCGCTGGTAGCGACGGATCTGGTAGGGCAACTGCAGCTCTTCGAGCAGCCAGATCACGCGTTGCGAGCGGGAATTGTTCAGGTGGTGCAGCGTGATCATGGTGCGCTTTCGGGTCAGGGTAACGGAGGAAACGAGGGCTTCTCTTCGGAAGCTCCTGGTAGAAACTGCTCGAGAGCGGAAGTTCCCCCACCCAGCTCCGGGTCGATCGCCGGCAGCAGGGAGATGGGTTTTCGACTAGCATGTTCGACCATCGAACAAAGTTCAAAGGTCAGCCGTGAACCGAGTCTTCCGCTGGGGCCTGATCGGGCCGGGACGCATCGCGCACAACTTCGCCAGGGGGCTCGCCGCCGTCGCGGACGCAAAGCTCTACGCCGTGGCCAGCCGGGACAAAGCGCGCGCACGCTCGTTTGCCGCGCAATATGGCGACGCCCGGTGCTCCGACAGCTATGAAGCGCTGATCGCGGATCCGGAGCTCGACGCGATCTATATCGCGACGCCGCACTCCCACCACTTCGATCTGGTCCGCGCCTGCCTCGACGCGGGCAAGTCGGTGCTCTGCGAGAAACCGCTGACGGTCAATGCCGCGCAGGCCGAAGTTCTGTTCGCGCTGGCGCGCGAGCGCCGGGTCTTCCTGATGGAAGCGCTGTGGACCCGCTTCCTGCCGATCTACGGCGAAGTCCGAAAATGGCTCGACGAGGGCCGCATCGGCGAGGTCCGGCTGCTCAGTTCGAGCTTCGGCTTCAAGGCGCCGAGGAATCCTCAGGACCGCCTGTTCAACCCGCAGCTCGCCGGCGGCGCGCTGCTCGACATCGGCATCTACAACCTGTCCGTGTCGCAGTGGGTGCTCCGGCGCAACCCGGAGCATTTCTCGGCGAGCGGCCATGTCGGCGCGACCGGCGTCGATGAACAGCTCGCTGCGACGCTCGACTACGGTGAGGGTCTGATGTCGCAGTTCCACTGCACGCTCCGCGCCGAAACCGCCAACGACTTCTGGATCTACGGTTCGGAGGGCCAGATCCGCATCCACCCGATGTTCTGGGGCGCGACGACGGCGACCTTGAGCAACGAGTCCGGAGAGCTGACGCTCGCGCGGCCGCATCGCGCGAGCGGCTTCGAATACCAGATCGAGGAAGCGCAGCGCTGCATCCGCGAAGGACGGCTGGAGAGTCCCGTCATCCCACATACCGACACCCTGGCGACGATGAGGCTGATGGACGCGCTGCGCGCGGCGATCGGTCAGCGCTACCCGTTCGAGGACTGAGCAAAGAAAAAGCCCGTTCCTCTCGCGAAGAACGGGCTCTGGCCAGCGGGCTGCTTCTTAGAACGGGATGTCGTCGTCGAAGTCGCCCATGCCCGAGGGGGCCTGGCTGGGCGCCGGGGCCGGAGCGGGACGTTGCTGTGGGCGCGGCGCCGGAGCACGCTGCTCCTGCGAATAGTCGTCGCCGCCGGAGTAGCCACGGCTGCCGCCTTCGGACGCGCCGTCGCGGGCGCCGCCGAGCATCTGCATCTGATCGGCGCGGATCTCGGTCGTGTACTGATCCCGGCCTTCCTTGTCCTGCCACTTGCGGGTCTGCAGCCGGCCCTCGACATAGACCGAGCGGCCCTTCTTCAGGTACTGGCCGGCGATCTCGGCGAGCTTGCCGAAGAACACGACGCGGTGCCATTCGGTCGCTTCGCGCTTCTCACCCGAGGTCTTGTCGCGCCAGGTGTCGGTCGTCGCAATCCGGATGTTGCAGATCGCGTCCCCGCTGGGCGCATAGCGGGTTTCGGGATCAGCTCCGAGGTTGCCGACGAGAATGACCTTGTTTACCGATGCCATCTTGATTTCCTTCGTTGTCGCGGCGGGCAAGGCTGCGCCCCGCGTTCCATTCACATTGGTTCGGGAGTATGCCATCGGCGGCCTCCGAGCACACCTCCCCTGACCCCGCCTCTGCGCAGGCAGCGGCTTTCGCTGCTGCGCAATCTCCATCGGAAATGGCTTCGAATCAGCGAGTTGCGTATATTAGCGGGTTCTCTCCCCCATGCTGCGACCCTTGGCCGCCCGCGCCGATGAAAGCCTTTCTCCTCTCCAGCCCCTGGATCGATTGGGAAAACCCCGCAGTCCTGGCCCAGGCCAGGCGTCTCGCGGAAGGCCTGCGCGGTGACGAGGCGATCGCGCGGCGCTGTTTCGAGTTCGTCCGCGACGAGATCGCCCACAGCTGGGACGTCCGCAGCGGCCCGGTCACCTGCCGCGCCTCCGCCGTGCTCGCCGAGCGGACCGGTTACTGTTACGCGAAGAGCCACCTGCTCGCGGCCCTGCTCCGTGCGAACGGCATCCCGGCCGGGCTCTGCTACCAGCGTCTGTCGCTCGAAGGAGAGGGCGCACCCTACTGCCTGCATGGTCTGAACGCGGTGCATCTGAAGGCGCACGGCTGGTTCCGGATCGACGCGCGCGGCAACAAGCCGGGGGTCGATGCGCGCTTCACGCCGCCCGTGGAACAACTCGCCTTCCCGATCATCGGAGCCGAAGAACGCGACTTCGACGAGATCTGGCCCGAACCGCTGCCCGTCATCGTCGAAGCGCTGAGCCGCGCGGACAGCATAGAAACGCTCTACCGGGATCTCCCCGACATCACCGTCCTGCCCATCGACAGGATCCGCTGCCCGGACGGGGCGGCAACAAGGAACTGAAGTGGCACAAGACATCAAGATCCGCGGTGCGCGCACGCACAACCTGAAGAACATCTCGCTGGACATTCCGCGCAACCAGCTGACCGTGATCACCGGCCTGTCCGGCTCGGGCAAGAGCTCGCTGGCCTTCGACACGCTGTACGCGGAAGGCCAGCGCCGCTACGTCGAATCGCTGTCGGCCTATGCGCGGCAGTTCCTGCAGCTGATGGAAAAACCCGACGTCGACCTGATCGAAGGCCTGTCGCCGGCGATCGCGATCGAACAGAAGGCGACCAGCCACAACCCGCGTTCGACGGTCGGCACCGTGACCGAGATCCACGACTATCTGCGCCTGCTCTTTGCGCGCGCCGGCACGCCGCACTGCCCTGAACACGGTCTGCCCCTCGAAGCGCAGAGCGTCGCGCAGATGGTCGACACGGTGCTGGCCCTGCCCGAAGAAACGAAGATCATGGTGCTCGCGCCGATCGTCACCGAGCGCAAGGGCGGTTTCGAGGATCTGGTGACCGAGCTGCGCGCCCAGGGTTTCGTGCGCCTGCGCATCGACGGCGTGCTGCACGAGATCGATGCGGTGCCAAAACTCGACAAGAACGCGAAGCACTCGATCGACGTCGTGATCGACCGCCTCAAGGTCAGACCCGACGCGCGCCAGCGCCTCGCCGAGAGCTTCGAAACCGCACTCGCCCACGCCGAGGGCCGCGCGCTCGCGGTCGAGATGGACAGCGGTAAGTCCCACCTGTTCTCGTCCCGCTTCGCCTGTCCGGTGTGCAGCTACGCGCTGCAGGAGCTCGAACCTCGCCTGTTCTCGTTCAACAATCCGGTCGGCGCCTGCCCCAGATGCGACGGCATCGGCACGATGGAGTTCTTCGACCCGACCCGGGTCGTCGCCTTCCCGCACCTGTCGCTCGCGTCGGGCGCGATCCGCGGCTGGGACAGGCGCAACCAGTTCTACTTCCAGATGCTGCAGTGCCTCGCGAGCCACTACGATTTCGATCTCGACACGCCTTTCGAGGAGCTGGCTGCCGAAGCCCGGGAAGTCGTGCTGCACGGCTCGGGAACGACGAAGATCGCGTTCAAGTATCTGTCCGAGAGCGGCCGCATGGTCAAGAAGGAGCACCCCTTCGAAGGCATCCTGCCGAATCTGGAGCGGCGCTTCCGCGAAACCGATTCGCTCGCAGTCCGCGAGGAACTCGCCAAGTACCGCAGTCACCAGCCCTGTCCGGCCTGCGGCGGCACGCGCTTGCGCGAAGAAGCGCGCCATGTGCTGATCGGTGAGCGCACTCTGCCCGAGATCGGCCACCTGCCTCTGGCCGACTGCAAACATTTCTTCGACACGCTGCAGATGGACGGCCACCGTGCGCTGATCGCCGAGAAGATCGTCCACGAGATCTCGGCCCGCGTGCAGTTCCTGATCGATGTGGGCCTCTCCTACCTGAGCCTGGACCGCAGCGCGGACACGCTCTCCGGCGGCGAAGCGCAGCGGATCCGGCTCGCGAGCCAGATCGGCTCGGGCCTGACCGGGGTCATGTATGTGCTCGACGAACCGTCGATCGGCCTGCACCAGCGCGATAACGATCGCCTGCTCGGCACTCTGGCGCGGCTGCGCGACCTGGGCAACACCGTGATCGTCGTCGAGCACGACGAGGACGCGATCCGCGCCGCCGACTGCGTCATCGACATGGGACCGGGCGCCGGCGAGCACGGCGGCGAGGTGATCGCGCTGGGCAAACCCGCCGAGATCGAAGCGCACCCCGACTCGCTGACCGGAGCCTTCCTCTCCGGCCGCCGAAAGATCGCGCTGCCCGGAGAGCGCCGCGCCCCCGATCCCGAGCGCCATCTGGTGCTCAGGGGCGCCCGCGGCAACAACCTGAAGGATGTGACGCTGGAACTGCCGGTCGGCCTCTTGACCTGCATCACCGGAGTCTCCGGTTCGGGCAAGAGCACGCTGATCAACGACACGCTGTATACGATCGCCGCCAAGCACCTCTACGGCGCGTCGGCCGAACCGGCGCCCTATCAGGAGATCGAGGGGCTGGAGTTCTTCGACAAGGTCATCAGCGTCGACCAGGCGCCGATCGGCCGCACGCCGCGCTCGAACCCGGCCACCTATACGGGTCTGATGACGCCGATCCGCGAGCTCTACGCCGGCGTGCCCGAAGCGCGCGAACGCGGCTACGGTCCGGGCCGCTTCTCGTTCAACGTCAAGGGCGGCCGCTGCGAGGCCTGCCAGGGCGACGGGATGATCAAGGTCGAGATGCACTTCCTGCCCGACGTCTTCGTCCCCTGCGACGTCTGCCACGGCAAGCGCTACAACCGCGAGACGCTCGAAGTCCGCTACCGCGGCAAGACGATCTCCGAAGTGCTGGAGATGACCGTCGAGGAGGCTCACCGCTTCTTCGAGGCGGTGCCAGCCCTCGCCCGCAAGCTGCAGACCCTGCTCGACGTGGGCCTGGGCTACATCCGGCTGGGCCAGAGCGCGACGACGCTGTCGGGCGGCGAGGCGCAACGCGTCAAGCTCGCGCTTGAGCTCTCCAAACGCGACACCGGCCGGACGCTGTACATCCTCGACGAACCGACGACCGGCCTGCACTTCGTCGACATCGAGATGCTGCTGCGCGTGCTCGCCCACCTGCGCGATCAGGGCAACACGATCATCGTGATCGAACACAACCTCGACGTGATCAAGACCGCCGACTGGCTGATCGACATGGGCCCCGAAGGCGGTGCGGGCGGTGGCCAGATCCTCGTCGCCGGCACGCCGGAGACCGTCGCCGCCCACTCGCAGAGCCATACGGGTCGCTATCTGAAGAGGATGCTGGGCTGAACAGGTCACGGGCGACAGGGCTCAAATCGAAAGAGGCCTCATCTCCAGGCTTTCTTCGCTGATTCCTTCCGGCCAGAAATCCTCACCATATCCGGAGCCTTTCGCCGGGGGCCTTGTACATCCTGTCGCCAGGCCGGGTTGAAAAGGCCTGATGGAAAGCGTCGCAATTGGCGGCCGCTCCGTTCACGCGAAACTCATTGGGCGAGTGGGGGTCCGTGGCGAGGTTCTGAAGCATCAGAGACTCCCTCTCCTTGTCCCGCCAGAGCTGGGCCCAACTGAAGAAGAAACGCTGCTCCCCGCTCAATCCATCGATGACCGATGAAGGCTTCCCTTCCAGGGAGAGTTGGTAAGCCTTGAACGCAACTTGCAGCCCGGAAATGTCGGCAAGGTTCTCTCCCAAGGTCAGTCTGCCGTCGATATGCCGCCCCGGTATCGGCTCATAGGCGTTGTACTGGGTCACGACCCTAGCCCCTATCGCATCGAAAGCCTTGCGGTCCTGCCGGGTCCACCAGTCGTGCAGACGCCCCCTCCCGTCATAGCGACTTCCCTGGTCGTCAAAGCCGTGGCTGATCTCGTGGCCGATCAGGGCGCCAATTGCGCCGTAGTTTGCGGCATCGTCCGCCCCGGCATCGAAGAACGGGGGCTGGAGGACAGCCGCCGGAAAGACGATCTCGTTCAACATCGGGTTGTAGTAGGCATCGATGGTCTGCGGCAGCATCGACCACTCCTGGCGATCCACCTTGTCGTCGATTCTCTTCACGCTTTCGTCGAAGGCAAAGCGCTTGGCGCGCAAGAGATTGCCGACAGCGTCTGCATTTTTGACGGTCAAACTGGAATAATCGCGCCAACGATCCGGGTAACCGATCTTGATCTGATAGTTGGCCAGCTTCTGTTGCGCCCTTTCCCGAGTTCCCGCCGACATCCAGGTCAGGCCATCGATCGATTGGCTGAAGGCCTTGAACAGCTTGTCGACCAGAGCACGAGCGCGCAACTTCTGCTCGGACGAGAAGTGCCGCTCCACATAAAGCTGTCCGACCGCTTCACCCATCTGCCGGTTGAGCGCGCCTATCGCCAACCGCCAGCGCGGCCGCTCCTGCTCCGCTCCGTTCAGCGCCCGGCCGTGAAACGCGAACGAGGCATCCCGGAAAGCCCGGGGCAAGACGGTCGCCGTGGCATCGAGCAGATGCACGGTCAAATAGCGCTTCCATACCGTCAGTGGCACCTGCGCGAGCAGCCGCGCTGTTGCGGCAACCTGGTCGGGCTGTCCGAGGATGATTTTTTGGGGGGCCGGCAAACCCGCACCACGCCAAAACAGCTCCCAGTCCATGCCTGGCGCCAGTCTTCGCAATGCAGACAGCGTCACCGGATGGTAAGTCTTGAGCAGATCGCGACACTTGGCCTGGCTCCAGTGACTGCGGGCTATGCTCTCTTCGAGCTCATAGACCTGCCGCGCGCTCTGAACGGGATCATCATCGCCCGCCAGCCGGAACAAGGTCTCCAGGTACTGACGGTAGGCTTCACGGGCCTGGGCCATCCGGGCATCGCTGCGATCCAGATAGAAGTCCCGGTCGGGCAGGCCCAAGCCTCCCTGCCAGATTGTCACCGAATAGTGCTCGGGGTCTTTCTGGTCCGGCCCCAGGTTGAGGGTCACGGGAGTCTCAAGTACCCCTTGAAGTCGCCCCAGCTGCGCGGCCAGTTCGTGCCTGTCCGCGATATCTGCGATCTCCTTGAGCCTAGGCTGCAGCGGGCTCAGCCCGGCAGCATCGATCGCCGCAGTGTCGAGATAGCTTGCATAGAAGTTCGCCACCTTTTCTGCGATCGTTCCCGGCTGCGGATGTTTGAGCTGCAGTTCCTGAACGATCTCGCGCAGGTGCTGATCGGATTGGTCGCGCAGCACCGCATGTATGCCATACCAGGACCGGTCGGCGGGGATTTCTGTATGGGCCAGCCAGGCACCGTTTCCGGCACGGAACAAGTCGTCCTGGGGACGTACGGCGGCATCGCTGCCGCCCATATCCAGACCGAAAGAGCTTGCTTGGGCAAGACCAGAGCCTGCCAGCAAAATCAGCAAGGCCAAGAATCTGAAACTCCTCGATTTTCTCATCGCTCTGTCGGCAAAACGTCGGAGGAACCAATTTAATGGAGAGGCATTAGGTGTCGATGCCAGGACCGTAGCCTGGAGTATCAAGCAACTGTCGCGACAAGATTTGATACCGAGCTGCAAAGAATCACCCCGATCGCGCAGGTGAGCGCTCAAGGTCACCCCCCCGTCCTGTCAGGCTCTTGACTTCGAGTGCACTCGAATTTTCAGGATGACAGCCATGACCAACAAGGACCTCACCATCGGTGAGCTCTCGCGCCAGACCGGACTCACTCCGCACACGCTGCGTTTCTAGGAAACGGCCGGCCTGCTGCGGCCCATCGTCCGCTCAGCGAGTGGCCACCGCCGCTACCGACCCCAGGATGTGCTCTGGCTGGAGTTCGTGCTGCGCCTGAAGACGGCCGTCATGCCGCTGGCCGACATCGCGCCGGACTTCGCCCGCAACCTGATCGAGTTCCCGTTCGGCGACATCTATTCGCGTCCGCAGCTGGATCTGAAGTCGCGCGAGATCGCGGTCGTCGCCGCGCTGACCGCGATGGGCAATGCCCAGCCGCAGCTGAAAGTCCATATCCACGGGGCGCTGAACGTCGGCTGCAGCCGCGACGAAGTCGTCGAGACGATCATCCAGATGGCCGTCTATGCCGGCTTCCCGGCCGCGCTGAACGGCCTCGCCGCGGCGAAGGAAGTATTCGCCGAGCGCGCCGACTAAGGAAGGAGGGGCGAAGCGCTTCGCCCCTTCCCGTCATTCGCCGAGGTAGGCCGCGCGGACTTTCGGATCCTTGAGCAGATCTTCACCGGAGCCGGACAGGCTGATCTTGCCGCTCTCCATCACATAGGCGCGGCTGCTGAAGCCCAGGGCGAGGTTCGCGTTCTGCTCGACCAGCAGGATAGTGACACCCTGCTTCTGCACGGTCTGGATCACCTCGAAGATCTTCTCGACGATCAAGGGCGCCAGGCCCATCGAAGGCTCGTCGAGCAACAGAAGCTTGGGCCGGGAGAGCAGAGCACGGCCGATCGCGACCATCTGCTGCTCGCCGCCGGACAGCGTGCCAGCGACCTGGGCGAGCCTCTCCTTGACCCGGGGCAGCATCCGGTAGACGTTGTCGAGGTCGGCTTCGATTCCTTCCTGATCGTTGCGCGTATAGGCGCCCATCCTCAGGTTCTCTTCGACGGTCAGCCGGGTGAAGATGCCGCGCCCTTCCGGAACCAGCGCGATGCCGGCGCGCAATCTCTTGTGCGTCGGCAGGCTGACGATCGATTCCCCGCGATAGATCAACTCTCCGCCCGAGGAATTCAGGGTTCCCGCGATCGCATTCAGCGTCGTCGTCTTGCCGGCACCGTTCGCTCCGATCAGCGAGACGAGCTCTCCCTCGAACAGTTCCAGATCGATTCCCTTGACGGCCTGGATCTGGCCGTAGGCGATCTGCAGATCGCGCAGCTGCAGCAGCGGAGAAGCGGGGCTAGTGTGCATGACCGCCTCCGAGATAGGCTTCGATGACGGCCTTGTTCTTCTGGACCTCGGCGGGCGCCGCTTCGGCGATTTTCTTGCCGAAGTCGAGCACGGCGATCCGGTCGCACAGCCCCATCACCAGTTTCACATCGTGTTCGATCAGCAGCACGGTCACTCCGTCCTTGCGAATGGTTTCGATCAACTCGCGCAGCTGGACCGTCTCGGTCGCATTCATGCCGGCCGCCGGCTCGTCGAGCGCGAGCAGGCGCGGTTCGGTCGCCAGCGCGCGGGCGATCTCGAGGCGGCGCTGATCGCCATAGGACAGGTTGCGCGACAAGGTGTCGGCGTGGCGCGCGATGCCGACATATTTGAGCAGGTCGTAGGCGCGCTGCGTGCTGAGGCGCTCCTCCTCGCGCGAGTGCCGGGTCTGCAGCAGCACCCCGAGCAGGCCCGTCTTGGTTCGGATGAAGTGGCCGGCCATCACGTTCTCAAGCGCGGTCATCTCGCGGAACAGCCGGATGTTCTGGAAGGTCCGCGCGATGCCGCGGCCGACGATGCGGTCGGGTTTGCCCAAGGGCAGTTCGCTGCCGTTGAACACGAACTCCCCCTGCTCGGGGACATAGGCGCCGGTCAGCACGTTGAACAGCGTCGTCTTGCCGGCGCCGTTCGGACCGATCAGGCCATAGACCTCGCCCTTGTTGATCGTCAGCGAGATGTCGGAGAGGGCTTGCAGACCGCCGAAGCGCTTGCAGATCCCCCGGGCTTCGAGCAGCGTGATCATGCTCCCTCCTCGCGCTTCAGATCATCGGTGCGCGAATAGCGCGACTGGGCGGGCACGAGGCCGGCCGGTTTCAGAATCATCATCAGGATCATCGCCAGCGAGAGGAGCAGCATCCGCAGCACTTCGGGGTCGAGGAAGACCCGACCGAACAGCGCTTCCTGGATCGGCAGCGCGATCTGGCGCAGCACTTCGGGCAGCAGCGAGAGCACGACCGCGCCGACGATGACGCCGGCCAGGCTGCCCATGCCGCCGAACACGATCATCGTCAGGATCGCCGTCGACTCCATCAGCGTGAAGCTCTCCGGACTGACGAAGCCCTGGAAGGAGCCGAACAGCCCTCCCGAGACGCCGCCGAAGGTCGCCCCCATCGCGAACGCGAGCAGCTTCAGGTTGCGCGTGTTCACGCCGATCGCCTTCGCGGCGAGCTCGTCGTCGCGAATCGCCGCCCAGGCCCGGCCGATCCGCGAAACCTGCAGCCGTTTGACGAGCAGGATCGCGAACGCGACGGCCGCAAGGAAAACGTAGTAGTAGAGGAAGAGCGAGGAGACCTGGAAGCTCTCGCCCAGCGGCAGGCCCTTGTTCAGCTCGAAACCGAACAGCGACAGTCCGTCGAGCTGATCGATGCCCTGAGGGCCGTTCGTGATGTTGACCGGGTGGGTCAGGTTGTTCATGAAGATCCGGACGATCTCGCCGAAGCCCAGGGTCACGATCGCGAGGTAATCGCCGCGCAGCCTCAGCGTCGGGAAGCCGAGGATGATGCCGGCGCAGGCGGCGAAAGCAGCGCCCAGGGGCAGGACGAGCCAGAAAGGCAGGTGGTAGCCGAACTGGGGCGAGGCGAGGAAGGCCCAGGTATAGGCGCCGACCGCGTAGAACGCGATGTAGCCCATGTCGAGCAGGCCGGCGAAGCCGACGACGAGGTTCAGCCCGATCGCAAGCAGGATGTAGAGCAGCGCGAAGTCGAGGATGCGCACCCAGGTGTTGCCGCACAGCGCGGCGAGGACCGGCACGATCAGCGCAAACGCGATCAGCGTAGCGGAGGCGGAGCGCGGGTAGCGGCTGCCGAGGAAGGGGATAGCTTGAGAGATGTTGTTCATGGTTCGCCTCAGGCTCGATCCGCGACGCGCTCGCCGAGCAGGCCGGTCGGGCGGAAGATCAACACGATGCCCAGAATCACGAAGGCGAAGATGTCCTGGTAGCTCGAATTGAGCCAGCCACCGCTCCAGGTCTCGATGTAACCGGCGCCGATCGCCTCGATCAGCCCCAGCACGATCCCGCCGACCATCGCGCCGCCGAGGTTGCCGATACCGCCAAGCACCGCCGCCGTGAAAGCCTTGAGCCCAGGCGTGAAGCCCATCGAATAGTGCGCGACCGCGTAATTCGACGCGATCATGACCCCGGCGACCGCAGCCAGCGCCGAGCCGATCACGAAAGTCAGCGCGATGATGCCGTTGGTGTCGACGCCCATCAGGCTCGCGATCCGGTGGTTCTCGGCGGTCGCGCGCATCGCGCGGCCCAACCGGGTGCGGCTCACCAGCAGGATCAGGCCGATCATCATCGCCGCCGACACCAGGATCGTCGCGAGCTGGATCGGCGTGATGAAGACTCCGTCGAAGATCTGCAGCGGATTCGTCGAGATCAGCTGCGGAAAGCTGTGATAGCTGCGACCCCAGACGATCATCGCCAGGGTCTGGAGCAGGAAGGAGACGCCAATCGCGGTGATCAGCGGCGCGAGCCGCGGTGCGTTGCGCAGCCGGCGATAGGCGGCGCGCTCCATCGTGTAGCCGATCGCGACGCAGACCGGGATCGCGACCAGCAAGCCCAGCACGAAGTGGACCACCGGAGGAAGACCGGGGAAGACCTGCTGGAAAAAGAGGATGGCCGAGAGCGCCGAAAGCGCGCCGACCATGACGAGGTCACCATGGGCGAAGTTGATCAGGCCCAGGATGCCGTAGACCATCGTGTAACCGAGGGCGACAACGGCATAGACGCTGCCGACCACGAGGCCGTTGATGATTTGCTGAAGAAGAGTCTGAAGCACAGGGGTGTCCTCGTGGATTCCCGGCGCCGGGAGGCGCCGGGAGGGGAAGATCAGTTCTTGAGCGCTTTCCAGTCACCGCTGGCGAACTGGTAGACGGTGATCGCACCGTTCTTGATGTCACCCTTCGCGTCGAAGGCGACATTGCCAGTGACCCCCTTGATGCTGATCGTCTTCAGTGCCGGCAGATACTTGGCGGGATCGACCGATCCGGCCTTCTTCATCGCTTCGATGATCGCCGACGCGGCATCGTAGGCGTAAGGCGCATAGATCTGCACCGGGGCACCGAAGCGCTTCTTGAAGCGATCCTTGAAGGTCTTATCCGCCATCTGCTCGAGCGGCAGCCCGGGCTGGGTGCAGTAGGTTTTCGCACTGAGCGCAGCGCCGGCGAGCTTGATCAGCTCGGGCGTGCAGCCGCCGTCTCCGGTGATCCACTTCGCGGAAATGCCCAGCTGCTTGAGCTGCTTGAGCATCGGACCGCCCTGGGCGTCCATGCCGCCGAACACGATCACGTCGGGGTTCTGAGCCTTGATCTTGGTCAGGATCGCGAGGAAATCGGTCGCCTTGTCGGTCGTGAACTCGCGCGAAACGACTTGTCCGCCTACTGCCTTGACGCCTTTCTCGACTTCGTCGGCCAGGCCCTGACCGTAGGCGGTGCGGTCGTCGATGATCGCGACCTTTTTGCCCAGCTTCGTCGCGGCGAAGCGGCCGATCACCGAGCCCTGCTGGACGTCGTTGCCTATCGTCCGGAACACGCCCTTATAGCCTTGCTGGGTCAGCTTCGGAGATGTCGATGCCGGTGAGATCATCGGCACGGCGGCCTGGTTGTAGATCCGCGAGGCGGGGATCGACGCGCCCGAATTCAGGTGGCCGACGACCCCCTTGACCCCCGCATCCATCAGGCGCTGGGCAACCGTCGTGGCGGTCTTCGGGTCGGCCTGGTCGTCTTCGCCGACCAGCTCGAACTTGACCGGCTTGCCGGCGATCTTGACGCCCTTCGCGTTTGCTTCTTCGACGGCGAGGCGGGCGCCATTCTCGAGATCCTTGCCGAGGTGGGCGTTGCTCCCGGTCAGCGGTGCGACGTTTCCGATCTTGACCACATCCTGAGCCTGGGCTGCGGACATCCCCAGACCCAGCACGGCGAGAGCAATCAGGGTTTCTTTCATCAGCGCTTCCTCCAGTGAACCAACACGTCAGTCCCTCTGCGTTCCGGAGATCCCGGGAGCGGACCGGATGATCGGAGGAGGTGCGGGATCCCCGCCCCTCCCTTACACCCCCCGGAAGCCTCGGTCGCGGAAACCCTCTCCGCTCCGTCCGTGCCACGTTTTCAAAATTGCGCCCCAACGTGAAGCACAAACATCTCAAACCAAGGCGATTCCAGGGCAGTTAATTGCTCTGATGCAATCGGCGTGCCACTTGCGCTCGCCAGGTTGTTCTTATTACGAAAGCGCCAGATTGTTTCCCTTGACGGGCCTGGCGGAGCTCCGCCCGTAGCGCGACATCGCAAGATCCTCTGAGCGAATTTCAGGAACCCTGCCGAGCAGCAGGTCGGCCAACAGACGCCCGGATCCGGCGGCCATCGTCCAGCCCAGCGTGCCGTGGCCGGTGTTCAGAAACAGGTTGGAGAGAGGACTTGCACCAACAATGGGCGTGCCGTCCGGCGTCATCGGCCGCAGTCCCGTCCAGAACTCGGCCCCCTTCAGGTCGCAGCCACCCGGGAACAGATCGTCGGTGACCATTTCGAGCGTTGCGCGACGCCCCTCGGCCAGGCTCAGGTCGAAACCACTGACTTCAGCCATGCCGCCGATCCGGATGCGCTTGTCGAAGCGCGTGATCGCGATCTTGTAGGTCTCGTCGAGGATCGTCGAAACAGGAGCCTTCGCTTCATCGAGCAGGTCCGCGGTCAGCGAGTAGCCCTTGAGCGGATAGACCGGAATCGCCAGCCCCAGAGGCTTGAGCAGCGCGGTCGAATAGCTGCCGGCGGCGAGCACATAGCGGTCGGCGGTGATGCGCTCGTCCCCCGCCCTCAGCGCGACGACGCGCCCCCCCGCCTGCTCGATCGCATCGACGCTGAGGCCAAAGCGGAATTTGACTCCCGCCGCGCGGGCCATCTGCGCGAGGCGCTCGGTGAAGATCTGGCAGTCACCGGTCTCGTCGTTGGGCAGGCGCAGCCCTCCGGTCAGCTTTCCGGCGACCGCGGCCAGCGCGGGCTCGGCATCGGCCAGATGCTCGGGGGTCAGAAGCTCGAAAGGCACGCCCAGTTCGGAGAGCACTTTCATGTCGCGCTTCGCTGCTTCGAGCTGAGCCTCGTCGCGGTAGAGCTGAAGCGTGCCGCCGGTGCGTTCTTCGTAGGCGATGCCGGTTGCGGAGCGCAGTTCGCGCAGGCAATCGCGGCTGTATTCGGAGAGCCGCATCATCCTCTCCTTGTTCCGCGCATAGGCCGAGGAGGTACAGTGGCCCAGCATCGAGAGCATCCACTGGAGCTGGAACAGCGTTCCGTCGGGGCGGATGCGCAGCGGCGCATGCTTCATGAAGAGCCACTTGGTGGCCTTGAACGGAATGCCCGGCGCGGCCCACGGAGTCGAATAGCCCGGAGAGACCTGCCCGGCGTTCCCGAAACTGGTCTCCAACGCTACATCGGGTTGACGCTCGATCACGGTGACTTCCGCGCCACCCTGCGCCAGATACCAGGCCGTGCTGACCCCGACCACCCCACCACCGAGAATAACGACTTTCATGGCTTTCCCCTTTGGATTGACTGCTTATCGCCAGTCTATTGGGGGATAGCTAGTGCTTTGCACTGATCTTTTAGTGCATTAGAGTTACATCCGCGCTCCAATTCGGGGCTCTCCGGGATCCAGCAGAGAAATGCGAAACCTCGACCGAAGCGACCGAAAAATCCTCGAACTTCTGCAGGAAAACGGGCGGATGACGCTGACCGAACTGGCCGAGAAAGTCGGTCTTTCGGCGACCCCGGTCGCCGAGCGGGTGCGCCGGCTCGAACGCGAAAAGGTCATCACCGGCTACCATGCACGGATCGATCCGCGCGCGCTGGGCCTGAACCTTCTGGTCTTCGTCGAGATCCGGCTGTCGGCCAAATCGGGCGACCTGTTCGACGAAGTGAAGCGGGCGCTCGCCTGGCTGCCCGAAGTGATGGAGTGCCACCTCGTCTCGGGCGACTTCGACTACCTGGTCAAGGCGAGGATCTCGGAGATGGGCGACTACCGGCGCCTGCTCGGCAACATCCTGAACCGGCTGCCGGCCGCCGCAGAATCGCGCAGCTTCGTCGTGATGGAAGAAGTGCGCGAGACCCTCGCACTGCCGCTCGCATAGTCCCGATCAGGCCCGGTTCTGGTTCAGGATGCGCCGCCGCGTACGGCGCGCATGAGGCACCCAGGCGTGACTGAGCCAGCGCAGATACATCGCAATGCCGCGCACCCATTCGTCGGCAGCGAAGCCGAGCCAGATGCCGATCAGGCCCCAGCCCAGATGAACGCCGAGCAGCCAACCCAGGCCGACCGAGACGCCGAACATCGAGAACACGCCGAAGACGACCGGAAAGCGCACATCGCCGGTCGCGCGCAGCGAGTTGATGACGACCACGTTGAAACTGCGGCCAGGCTCCAGCAGCACGAGCACCCACAGCACGGTGCAGCCCTGGGCGATGATCGCCGGATCATGCGTGAAGATCCTGAAGATCCAAGGTCCGGCCAGCGCGACGAGGCTGGCGATGCCCACCGCCGCCGCCAGGCCCCAGACCACGGAGCGGCGCACCAGCCGGTTCGCCGCGTGCAGTTGCCCGCCCCCGATCTGGTGGCCGACCACGATCTCGGAACCGAAACCGATCGCCAGCCCGGTCAGCAGGATGAAATACGAGATCTGCAGCAGATAGGTGTGGGTCGCGAGCGGCATCTGCCCCATGCCGGCGACGAAGGCGAGGTTCCAGGTGAAGGCGGTCCGGTAAGCGACGTTCTCGCCGGCCCCGGGCAGGCCTATATGCATCATCTCGGCGAGCGGGACGCGGTGCATCCACCACCAGTCCCGCCACAGCGGGCGGATGTCGAGCCGCTCGCGCCACAGCCACAGCGCGAACGCGAGGCCACCGAGGCGCGCGATCAGGAAGCCTATGCCTATCCCGATCAGGCCCAGCTGAGGCAGTCCCAGCCAGCCGTACATCAGCGGCAGGCCGAAGGACAGCGACATCAGGTAGGTCGCAACGATCTGCAGCAGCGTGTCACGCGTCCTCGTGTAGGCGCGCAGCACCGAGGTCAGCGTCGAGTTCAGCGAGTCGATGGCCAGCACGACGCCGAGGATTACGAGGTAGGGTTTCGCCTCGGGCCGCAGCGAATCGGGCAGCTTCATCAGCGAGAGCAGGCCGTCGGCGCCCAGCGCGACCAGCAGCGCTGACGCAAGGCCCAGCGCGCTCGCCGCCGCGAGGCTGGCGCGCGCGATCCGTTCAGCCCCGCGCCGATCGCCCGCGCCGAGGTTCTGCGTGATCACGACCGATGCGCCGATGCCGACCAGCCGGAACAGGATCAGGAAGAAGACCATGATCTGGTTCGACAGGCCGAAAGCCGCGGCCGTCGCATCCGACAGACGCGCGGTCAGCGCAACGAAGAGCAGGCCGACGCTCGCGTGCAGCAGGTGCTCGGCGAAGATCGGCCAGGTGATCGCGAACAGCCTGGGGCGGGGCGGGGAAAAGTGAGTCACGGGAGCGGCCAGTGGGTGAATTGTGATTCTATGTCTGAAAACGTTTTCTTGCTCGGTTTACGAAAAAAGGGCAGCCTAAGCTGCCCTCTGCGGAGACTGAAACGAGTTCAGTACCCGCGCTTCTTCATTCTTTCGATCAGCGCCAACTGGGCGGTCGCCGCGGCGAGTTCCGCCGAAGCGCGCGCAAAGTCGAGCTTGGATTCGCGGTTGGCGAGCGACTCTTCAGCGGAGCGTTTCGCATCCATCGCCTTGGCTTCGTCCAGATCGCGGCCACGGATCGCGGTGTCCGCGAGCACGGTCACGAGGCCAGGCTGAACTTCGAGCAAGCCCCCCGCGACGAACACCAACTCTTCCTGTTGCTGATTCGGCAGTTTCAGCCGCACCGCGCCAGGACGGATCCGGGTCAGAAGCGGAGTGTGCCCGGGCAGAATACCCAGCTCGCCCGTTTCGCCCGGCAGCGCGACAAACTCGCACAACCCGGAGAAGATCGACTCTTCGGTGCTGACGACGTCGACATGTACCGTCATTGCCATCTTGAGGCTCCTTTCGAGCGCTCCCGCCGCGCCGCCCTTTCAGGGGCGCGGCAAGAGGGCTGTTACTGCACCGTCTTGGCCTTCTCGAAGGCTTCTTCGATACCGCCAACCATGTAGAACGCCTGTTCGGGAAGCGCATCGCATTCACCGGACGTGATCATCTTGAAACCCTTGATCGTGTCCTTCAGCGAGACATACTTGCCCGGCGAGCCGGTAAACACTTCGGCAACGTGGAAGGGCTGGGACAGGAAACGCTGGATCTTACGGGCGCGGGCAACGGTCAGCTTGTCTTCCGGCGCCAGTTCGTCCATACCCAGAATCGCGATGATGTCGCGCAGTTCCTTGTAGCGTTGCAGCGTTGCCTGAACCTGACGGGCGACCGCATAGTGCTCTTCGCCGACGACCAGCGGGTCGAGCTGGCGCGAGGTCGAGTCGAGCGGATCGACGGCCGGGTAGATACCCAGAGCGGCGATATCACGCGACAGCACGACGGTCGAGTCGAGGTGGAGGAAGGTCGTCGCCGGGGAGGGGTCGGTCAAGTCATCCGCAGGCACATAGACGGCCTGGATCGACGTGATCGAACCGACCTTCGTCGAGGTGATCCGTTCCTGCAGCTTGCCCATCTCTTCTGCCAGAGTCGGCTGATAACCGACCGCGGAAGGCATACGACCGAGCAGTGCCGACACTTCGGTACCGGCCAGCGTGAAGCGGTAGATGTTGTCGATGAAGAGCAGGATGTCACGGCCTTCATCGCGGAACTTCTCGGCCATCGTCAGACCGGTCAGCGCGACGCGCAGACGGTTGCCCGGAGGTTCGTTCATCTGACCGAACACCATCGCAACCTTCGATTCCTTCATGTCGTCGAGCTTGATGACGCCGGCTTCAGCCATTTCATGGTAGAAGTCGTTGCCTTCGCGGGTACGCTCGCCGACGCCGGCGAACACCGACAGACCGGAGTGCTGCTTGGCGATGTTGTTGATCAGCTCAAGCATGTTGACGGTCTTGCCGACACCGGCGCCGCCGAACAGACCGACCTTGCCGCCCTTCGCGAACGGGCAAATCAGGTCGATGACCTTGATGCCGGTTTCGAGCAGCTCAACCGAAGGCGACAGTTCGTCGAACTTCGGAGCGGCGCGGTGAATTTCGCGCTTTTCGTCGCATTCGATCGGACCGACTTCGTCGATAGGCCGACCGAGCACGTCCATGATGCGGCCCAGCGTGCCGTGACCGACCGGCACCGAGATGCCGGCGCCCGTTGCGTTGACCTTCATGCCGCGGCGCACGCCGTCGGACGAACCCATCGCGATCGTCCGGACGATGCCATCGCCGAGCTGTTGCTGAACTTCGAGGGTCAGGCCGGATTCGACCAGACCATTGTCTTCGGAAGCGTCCAGGTGGAGCGCTTCAAAGACCCTGGGCATCGCTTCGCGCGGGAACTGAACGTCCACCACAGCGCCGATGCACTGAACAATGGTTCCTTGACTCATCGTCTTTCCCCAATCATTAAAACCGTTACACCGCCGCAGCGCCACTGACGATCTCAGTGATCTCGCCGGTGATCGCAGCCTGCCGCGTCTTGTTGTAAATGAGCTGCAGCTGCTTGACCACGTTGCCGGCGTTGTCGGAAGCCGACTTCATCGCCACCATCCGTGCGCTCTGCTCGCACGCCATGTTCTCGGCCACGGTCTGATAGACCGCCGCTTCGACGAGGCGCAGCATCACGTCGTCGATCACCGCTTTCGCGTCGGGCTCATAGACGTAGTCCCAGGTGCTCTCCGGCGTGCCCAGCGACTCGCCCGACAGCGGCAGCAACTGGATCAGCCTCGGTTCCTGTTTCATCGTATTCACGAACTCGTTGAATGCGATGTAGACGACGTCGACTTCGCCGCGCTCAAATGCGTTGATCATCACCTTGACCGGCCCGATCAGCCGTTCCAGGTGAGGCGTGTCGCCGAGCTGGGTGACGTTCGACACGACCTTGGCACCCATGCGCTGCATGAAGCCCAGGCCCTTGTTGCCGATGCAGGTTGTGCGTATCTCGGAGACGCCCTGGGCTTCCCACTCCTTCATCCGGTTCACAACGAGCCGGAGCAGGTTGGTGTTGAGGCCGCCACAGAGACCCTTGTCGGTGCTGACCAGAACCAGTCCCACCTTTTTGGGGTTCTCGACCTTGCCCAGGAACGGATGCCGATAGTCGGTGACGTTCGCCAAAGCGAGGTTGGCGGCGAGCCGGCCAATCGTCAGGGCATAGGGGCGGCCCGCGCGCATGCGCTCTTGCGCACGACGCATCTTCGAGGCCGCCACCATCTCCATGGCCTTGGTGATCTTGCGCGTGTTCTGCACGCTCTTGATCTTGTTACGGATTTCTTTTCCGCCCGCCATGTCGCTCTCCGCCCCTTACTGCCAGGACTTCTTGAACGCTTCGATCGCGGCGGTCAGAGCCTTTTCGCTGTCAGCGTCAAGGTTCTTCGTGCTTTCGATGTTGGCGTACAGATCCGCAGTCTGGGTGCGAACGTACTGCTGCATCGCAGCTTCGCAGGCGAGCGCACGGTTGACCGCAACGTCGTCAAAGTAGCCCTTGGCGACCGCAAACAGCGTGACCGCCATGTCGGCGACCGTCAGCGGCGCGTACTGCGGCTGCTTCATCAGCTCGGTGACCAGGCGGCCGCGATCGAGCTGCTTGCGGGTCGCTTCGTCGAGGTCGGAAGCGAACTGCGCGAAGGCCGCGAGTTCGCGGTACTGGGCGAGCGCCAGACGGACGCTGCCGCCGAGCTTCTTGATGATCTTGGTCTGGGCAGCACCACCGACGCGCGACACCGAGATACCGGCGTTGATCGCGGGACGGATACCGGCGTTGAACAGGTCGCTTTCGAGGAAGATCTGACCGTCGGTGATCGAGATCACGTTGGTCGGCACGAAGGCGGACACGTCACCGGCCTGGGTTTCGATGATCGGCAGCGCGGTCAGCGAACCGGTCTTGCCCTTGATTTCGCCGTTGGTCTGCTTCTCGACGTAGTCTTCGTTGACGCGCGCAGCGCGTTCGAGCAGACGGGAGTGCAGGTAGAACACGTCGCCCGGGTAGGCTTCACGGCCCGGCGGACGGCGCAGCAGCAGCGAAATCTGGCGATAAGCCCAGGCTTGCTTGGTCAGATCGTCATAGATGACCAGCGCATCCTGACCGCGATCGCGGAAGTACTCGCCCATCGTGCTGCCCGAGTACGGCGCGATGTACTGCATCGCCGCGGATTCGGAAGCGGTTGCGGCAACGATGATCGTGTATTCCATCGCGCCGTGTTCGGTCAGCTTGCGCACCACGTTGGCGATCGTCGAAGCCTTCTGGCCGATCGCGACGTAGACGCAGGTCATGTTCTGACCCTTCTGATTGATGATCGCGTCGATCGCAACCGCGGTCTTGCCGGTCTGCCGGTCGCCGATGATCAGCTCGCGCTGGCCACGGCCGATTGGCACCATCGAGTCGACCGACTTCAGGCCGGTCTGCACAGGTTGCGAGACCGAACGACGCCAGATCACGCCCGGCGCGACCTTTTCGACCTTGTCAGTCAGCTTTGCGTTGATCGGGCCCTTGCCATCGATCGGCATGCCCAGCGCGTTGACGACGCGGCCGATCAGCTCGGGGCCGACCGGCACTTCGAGGATCTTGCCGGTCGTCTTGACCGTATCCCCTTCGGAGATGTGCTCGTAGTCGCCAAGCACGACGGCGCCGACGGAGTCGCGCTCGAGGTTCATCGCGAGACCCAGGGTATTGCCCGGGAACTCAAGCATTTCACCCTGCATCACATCGACCAGGCCGTGCACGCGGCAGATACCGTCGGTCACGGAGACCACGGTGCCCTCGTTGCGCGCCGTAGCCCCCAGTTGCAGGTTCTGAATGCGACTCTTGATCAGGTCGCTGATTTCAGACGGGTTGAGGTTCATACAAAGCTCCTAATTCTTTAGCGCAGCGGACATCGCAGCGAGCTTGCCGCGAACCGAGGCGTCGATCACCTCGTCGCCGACGGCGATCTTGACGCCGCCGATGAGCTCGGGATCGATCAGCACGGTGGCGTGGACCCGGGTCCCGAAACGGGACTCGAGATCGGCAACCAGGCGGGCAAGCGTGGCATCGTCGATCGGGAAAGCGGAACTGACCACCGCATCGAGCACGCCTTCGTGGGCATTCTTCTGTCCGATGAAGAGCGTGAAGATTTCCGGCAGCAGGCTCAGTCGTTCGTTGTGCGCGAGCACGGTGACGAAGTTCTGCTGATCGGTGGAAAGATCGCCGGCAGCCTCGATGAAAGCGCGGCTGAGCTTTTCAGTCTCAATCCGCGGATCCCCCAGGCTGTCCCGAACGCCGGCATCGCCAGCGACCGCCGCCAGGCGCTCCAGCGCCTTCGCCCATGCGCCAAGCGCATCGGCTTCACGCGCCAGCTTGTATGCCGCTTCGGCATACGGGCGCGCGACGGTGAGGTTTTCGGCCATGGCGTCTTACAGTTCCTGTTTCAGGTTGGCCAGCAGGTCGGCATGGACCTGGGCATTGATTTCCTTGCGCAGGATGCGCTCGGCGCCGGCCACGGCCAGCGCGGCAACTTCTTCGCGCAGGCCTTCCTTGGCTTTGTGCATCGCGGCTCCGGCTTCCTCTTCGGCAGCCTGACGGGCGGCGGCGACGATACGGACTGCTTCGGCGCGCGCTTCCTCGATCAGTTGAGCCGCCTGCTTTTCAGCGACGCCACGGGCCTGCGTTGCGGTTTCCCGCGCACGCCGCATTTCTTCGACGACCTTCTTCTCGGCCAGGGCGAGATCGCTCTTCGCCTTGTCCGCAGCCGAAAGTCCATCGGCGATCTTCGCCGCGCGCTCGTCGAGTGCCTTCGCGATCGGTGGCCACACGAATTTCATCGTGAACCAGGCGAGGATGAAGAACACAAGGAGCTGCGCGAACAGCGTTGAGTTCAGATTCACGGCATCACTCCCGGAAAATCAGTGAATGGGACGAGGCCGGATCAGAGCTTGAACGGGTTGGCGAAGGCAAACATCATCGCGATACCGACACCGATCAGGAAGGCGGCATCGATCAGACCGGCCAGCAGGAACATCTTGGTCTGCAGCGCGTTCATCAGTTCGGGTTGGCGAGCGGAAGCTTCGAGGTACTTGGAACCCATGATGCCGATACCGATACAGGCACCAATAGCGCCCAGACCGATGATCAGACCAGCGGCCAGCGCGACGAAACCGAGAATGTGTTCCATGACGACTCCTTCAAAAACAAAGTGGGGTTAAATCAAACCAGAAAAAAACTTCAGGATCAGTGGCCTTCGTGAGCCTGACCGACATAGACGAGGGTCAGCATCATGAAGATGAAAGCCTGAAGAATGATGATCATGATGTGGAAGATGGCCCAGGCCGAACCGGCCACCAGGTGACCCAGGAAGAGCAGCGGACCGGCAACGCCGGAGCCACCCCAGGCCGCGCCCATCAGCGCGATCAGCATGAACAAGAGCTCGCCGGCATACATGTTGCCGAACAACCGCATGCCGTGCGAAATCGTCTTCGCGGCAAACTCGATCATCTGCATCAGGAAATTGACCGGGTACAGGAACCATTTGTCGCCGAAAGGCGCGGCGAACAGTTCGTGGATCCAGCCACCGATGCCCTTGATCTTGATGTTGTACCAGACGCAGATCAGCAGCACGCCGATCGACATGCCCAAGGTTCCGTTCAGGTCAGCGGTCGGCACCGAACGCATGAAAGCGTGGTGATTGCCGGTGATGTGCTGCCAGATCCAGGGAACCAGATCGAGCGGCAGCAGGTCCATCGCATTCATCAGGAAGATCCAGACGAACACGGTCAACGCCAGCGGCGCGACGAACTTGCGCGACTCGGCGCTGTGAATGATGCCCTTGGCCTGATCGGAAACCATCTCGACGAGGATTTCGACCGCGGCCTGGAAGCGCCCGGGAACCCCGGAAGTCGCCTTGACCGCAGCACGGCGGAGAAGGAAGAGGGTGATGAGGCCGAGCAGCACGGACCAGAACAGCGTATCGACATTGATCACGCTCCAGTCAACGATGCTTTTCTGGGCTTCCCCGGTAGTGTTGAAGTGCGTCAAGTGGTGAACGATGTATTCACCAGCCGTTGGCGCATTCGCTTCTTGTCCTGTGACCATATTTACGTCTTAAGCAAAAAGGCAAAAAAATTGGCTTGGAGCGTCACGATCAGGCCGATGATCACGGCGCCCCAATGGACTCCGTGAAACAGCAGCGGGATCAACGCCAGCAACCCTGTTCCGAGCACGATCTTGATCAATTCGCCGACCAGAAAAGCAGCCGCGAACGAAGCGCCTGGGCGTTTCGTCACAGCGTTCAGGCGAATGGCGAACAACGCCGCGGGAATGAAGCAGGCCGCGCCGCCCATTGCCGCCGAAATCGCGCCGGACACACCGAACAACACGCCGCCGAGGGCTGTTGCAATCGCCGCAGCGAATATCTGCAGGAATACAGTCTTGATCATCTTCCCGCACCGCCACGAACGCGTCCCAAGAACGGATTCCATCGTAAGGATTCGCCTGATCCAAGTCAAACCAGCGATAGTTCCCGTCAGCACTGCTCAAGATAGAACAGTTTGCACCATTTTGTAGCAGAGCCAGGCCAACCCGTCGGCATGACACCGCTCCGCGGGAGACGGTTTTGCGAGTCTCGCATTTGTCATGGCACGCAACTGTTTTGTCCAGGAACGACAAGGACGCAAGGTTTACGCAAATTTTCGGGTGCCGGGCTGGGGGGAGCATGGGCGAAAGACTTAGAATGAACGATCGAACTAACAATAGGACGCATTCTGAACCCCCAACCCGACTCGGTCAATGCACCAAATTGCACCATCCGAAATGCCACACCAAATTATGAACTTGCCTGATCTGGCGCAAACTTCGCGTGTGCATCCGCACAACACCGCTTCTTCGTCGTTCCGAACCGGCACAGGCATAATCACTCGCCCCCTGAACAGGCTCTCCCGATGCCCCACCGAACCCCACTGCTGAGCACACGCCGCTTCGCTCCGCTCTTCATCACCCAGTTTCTCGGCGCCTTCAATGACAACGTACTCAAACAGGCGCTGCTGCTGTTGATCACGTTCCAGGGCGGCGAAGTGATGGGGCTCACGCCCGCGCTGATGGTTCAGCTCGCCTCGGGCCTCTTCGTGCTGCCGATGTTCCTGTTCTCGGCCTCGGCGGGGCAGATCGCCGACGCCTTCGACAAGGCGGAGCTGATCCGCTGGGTCAAGTTCGCCGAGATCGCGATCGCGCTGCTCGCGGCCGCCGGCTTCTTCGCGTCCTCCGTGCCCTTTCTGCTCGCCGCGCTGTTCCTGATGGGCCTGCACTCGACCGTGTTCGGACCGCTCAAGTATTCGATCCTGCCCCAGCACCTGCACAGCGACGAGCTGGTCAGCGGCAACGCGTGGATTGAGAGCGCCACTTTCGCGGCGATCCTGCTCGGCTCGATCCTCGGCGGCCTGCTGATCGCGATTCCGGGGCGTGGCCCCCACTGGGCAGGCTGCGCCTGCGTCGTGCTGGCAGTCGCGGGCTGGCTCTCCAGCTTCGGCATACCGGAAGCGAAGCCATTAGGGCGGGTCGTCATCAACTGGAACCCGCTCACCGAGACCGGCCGCAACATTGCAATCGCCAGCAGCAACCGCACGGTCTGGCTGTCGATGGTGGGCATCTCGTGGTTCTGGTTCTACGGCGCGATGCTGCTGACCCAGTTCGGCCCCTATGTCAAAGACGTGCTGGGCGGCAACGAACAACTGGCGACCTTCCTGCTCGCCAACTTCATCGTCGGCATCGCACTCGGTTCCCTGCTCGCCGAGCGCGCTTCGGGCGGGCGCGTCGAAATGGGGCTGGTTCCGCTCGCCTCGATCGGCCTGTCGGCCTTCGGCGCCGAGCTCTATTTCGCGAGCCCGGCCGCGCCACACGCGAACCTGGGCGTTGCCGCCTTCCTCGCCGCGCCGGGCAGCCTGAGGTTGATCGCCGATCTCGTACTGTTCGGCGTCTCGGGTGGCCTGTTCACGGTGCCGCTCTACGCGATCATCCAGTCGCGCTGCGAGCCCGAGTTCCGCTCGCGCATCATCGCCGCGAACAACATCCTCAACGCCGGCTTCATGGTCGCGTCGGCCGGCTACGCTTTTCTGGCCCTGCACTTCGGTGCCAGCATCCCCGAACTCTTCCTCTATACGGCGCTGATGAACATCGCGGTCGCCATCTTCATCTACAGCCTGGTGCCAGAGTTCCTGCTCCGCGTCATCGTCTGGCTGCTGGTCCATACCGTCTACCGGGTTCGCGCGAGCGGCTACGGCAACATCCCGGCCGAAGGGCCAGCCCTGCTCGTCAGCAACCACGTCAGCTTCGTCGACCCGCTGATCCTGATGGCCGAGAGCCGGCGCCCCATCCGCTTCGTGATGGATCACCGGATCTTCGCGACCCCGCTCCTCAGTTTCGTGTTCCGCGCGGCGCGCGCGATCCCGATCGCGCCGGCGAAGGAGGACGAGGACATGCTCAGGCGTGCCTACGACGAAGTCGCGGCAGCGCTCGAAGCGGGCGAGCTGGTCGGAATCTTTCCCGAGGGCGGCATCACCCACACGGGGGAACTCAATCCGTTCAAGGCCGGAGTTGCCCGCATCGTCGACCGGACACCGGTCCCGGTGATCCCGATGGCGCTGTCCGGCCTCTGGGGCAGTTTCTTTTCACGCAAGAACGGCGCGGCGATGACCCGCCCCTTCCGGCGCATGCCTTTCAGCCGGGTCGATCTGGCCATCGGCGAGGCGGTTCCGTCCGACGCCGTGGAGCCCGAGCGCCTGCGCGAGATCGTCGCAGCGCTGCGCGCCCGCCCCTGATACTTAAAAGGAGGAGACCGCCCGTCGGGAGCGCGCCGCTCCGGTAAAATCGAGCCTCCTCCCCGCCTCACCCCTATCCGATGCTGTCCAAACTCAACGCCCCGCAGCGCGAGGCCGCCAAATACCTCGATGGCCCCTGTCTGGTCCTGGCCGGCGCGGGCAGCGGCAAGACGAGGGTCATCACGCACAAGATCGCACACCTCGTGATCACCTGCGGGATGGAGCCGCGCAATATCGCGGCGATCACCTTCACGAACAAGGCCGCGAAGGAGATGCAGGAGCGGGTCGCCCAACTGATGCAGGGACACTCGATCAAGGCGCTGACGGTCTGCACCTTCCACGCGCTGGGCGTGCGCATCGTGCGCCAGGAAGCAAAGCTGGTCGGACTCAAACCGCAGTTCTCTATCCTCGACTCCTCGGACATCATGCAGATCATCGCCGAGATCTCGGGCGGGGCCGACAAGGCAACACTGAAGGGCATCCAGTGGGCGATCTCGGGCTGGAAGAACGCGCTGATCCCGCCCCAGGAAGCCGAGAAGCTCGCCTCCGACGAGATCACCGCCGCAGCCGCCAAGCTCTACCCGGCCTACGAGAAGACTCTGCGCGCCTACCAGGCGGTCGACTTCGACGACCTGATCCGGCTTCCGGTCGAGATCTTCGAGAACCACCCGGAGGCGCTGGAGCGCTGGCAGAACAAGCTGCGCTACCTGCTCGTCGACGAGTACCAGGACACCAACCGCGCCCAGTACAAACTGTTGCGCCTGTTGGCCGGAGTGCGCGGCGCCTTCACCGCGGTCGGCGACGACGACCAGGCGATCTACGCGTGGCGCGGCGCCGACGTCGAGAACCTGAACCTGCTGCAGAGCGACTACCCCAAGCTCAAGGTCATCAAGCTGGAGCAGAACTATCGCTCGACCAACCGGATCCTGACCGCCGCGAACACGCTGATCGCGAACAACACCAAACTGTTCGAGAAGACGCTGTGGTCCGAGCACGGCATGGGCGACCCGATCCGGGTCGTCATGCAGCGCAGCCCGGAGGCCGAGGCCGACTGGGTTGCGGCGCGAATCTCGGCGCACCGCTTCGAGTTCAAGACTCATTACCGCGACTACGCGATCCTCTACCGCGGCAACCATCAGGCCAGGTTGATCGAGCAGGCGCTGCGCAACCACAAGATCTCCTATGTGATCTCGGGCGGACAGAGTTTCTTCGACCGCCCCGAGATCAAGGACATCACCTGCTATCTGCGCCTTCTGCTCAACAGCGACGATGATCTCGCGTTCATCCGCGCGATCACGACGCCCAAGCGCGGCATCGGCGCGGCGACACTCGAAGCGCTGGGCAACTATGCGGGAGCGCGCCACATCAGCCTGTTCGCGGCCGCGCACGAGGAAGGCGTCGCGCAGCACATGAGCAGCCGCCATCTCGAATCGGTCCGCGAGTTCTGCGCCTTCATCAACCGGATCGAATACCGCGCCAACCGCGAGCCGGCTGGCCAGGTCATCCACGACATGATCCGCGCGATCGGCTACGAGACCTGGCTGTTCGAGAACTGCGACACCCGCGAAGCCGAGACGAAGTGGAGCAACGTGACCGACTTCTCCGGCTGGATCTCGCGCAAGGGCGAAGAGGACGGCAAAACACTGATCGAGACGGCCCAGACGATCGCGCTGATCTCTATGCTCGACAAGGAAGACGACGATTTCGACGGTGTCCAGCTCGCGACGCTGCACGCGTCGAAAGGCCTGGAATGGCCGCACGTCTTCCTAATCGGAGTCGAGGAGGGCCTGCTGCCCCACCAGTCCAGCATCGACAACGATCAGATCGAGGAAGAGCGTCGGCTGATGTATGTCGGCGTGACCCGCGCCCAGCGCAGCCTGACGATCACTGCCTGCGAGAAGCGCAAGGCGGCCGGCGAGGTGCGCACGGTCGAGGCGTCCCGCTTCATAGACGAGCTCGGAGAGGGCAGCCTGCACCGCCCCGACCGCAACGCACCCGCGTCGCGCGAGGACGCCCAGGCCAGACTCGCCGCGTTGCGCGAAATGCTGGGCCGGAGCTGATCAGCTCTGACGCGTGATCATGACCTGGTCGATCTTGAAGTTGTCGATATCGACCGCTTCGAAGTGGAAACCTGAAAACTCGAAGCCTTCGGCCCGTTTCGGAATCCGCTTCATCATGTACATCATGAAGCCGGCCGCGGTGTCGTAACCTTCCTCGCCCGGCGCGTATTCGACGTCGATCAGCTGCTTGACGTCGCCGATCGGCGTCATGCCTTCGACGAGCCAGGAATCCGGCCCCCGCTGAACGATCTGCTGATCCGATTCGGGCACGACGATGTGATCCATCAGGCAGTGCACGAGATCGTCGAGCGTGACGGTTCCGACCACCAACGCGTATTCGTTAACGACGACCGCGAAGTCCTTGTGCGTCTCCTTGAAGCGTTCGAGCAGATCGGCCAGGGTCAGCGAGTCGGGCACGACCAGTGGCGTGCGCAGGCTCAGCGTCGTCAGGATCTCAGGCAGGCGTTCTAGGCCCCCGTCGGCGAGCACCGGGATCAGATCGCGCAGTTCGAGGAAACCGATCACGTCATCGATCCGCTCGCGGCAGACCAGGAAGTCCTCGGCATCGCTGCCGACGATCTTCTCGCGCAGGATCGTCGCGTCCTCGGTCAGATCAAGGAAGACGACGCTGTCGCGCGGCGTCGCCGCAGCGGCAACCGGGCGCTCGCCGAAATCGAGCACGTTGCCGATCAGGCGGCGCTCATCTCCGTGCAAAGCGCCGGAAGTCGCGCCGGCATCGACAAGCGCAACGATATCCTCAGTGGTCACGCGCTCTTCGCGCGCCTCCGGCAGACCGGTCAGATGGAAAAAGAGATCGGCAATTCCATTGAAGAGCAGGACCAGCGGCGCGAACAGCCGGGTCAGCAGCAGCATGGGCCAGACGATGGCGCGGGCGCAGGCTTCCGGCCTCGCCATCGCGATCCGCTTCGGAATCAGATCCGCGAACTGAATGAAGAGGGCGGTGACGACCGTGAAGGACAGGATGAAACCGAGCGATGCGGCGAACTCCTCGCCCCCCCCCGAGAGCCTGATCACGCGCTCGAACCACGGAGACAGCGCGCCCTCGCCGACGATACCGCCGAGGATTGCGACGGTGTTGAGTCCGACCTGAACCACCGTGAAGAAATGGCCGGGACGCTCCTGCAGGGCCAGCACTTCGGTCGCCGCGGGATCGCCGGTATCGGCCAGAGCCTGAAGCTTGAGCTTGCGCGATCCGGCAAGCGAAATTTCAGCGATGGCGAAAAAAGCGGAACACGCGATCAGCGCGAAAACCAGAACCAACTGCAAGGACATCGACATACCAACTCCCGGAAAGGGGACGTTACAAGCCTCCGACTATAGGGGATCTGTTGCGACAAGAGAACTACAGAAGAGCCGCGAAGCGCGTGAAAGGACACGGCGCAAAAAGGAAACGGGGCGCCTCAGGCGCCCCGTTCAGCCCGCGCAAGAGCGCGCGGGAAAGGACTTGCTGCTTACTTGACCCGGCGGGTAATCGTGATCGGAGCGACTTCGACGCGGCGGTTCGGGGCCAGGCATTCGATCAGCGCAACGCGCTTCTTGACGCCCGTGCAGGCAGCAACCGGGTCAGCCTTGCCCTTGCCAACGGTTTCGATGCGATTGGCCGCAACACCCTTGCTGACCAGGTAGGTCTTGACCGCTTCAGCACGCTTCTTCGACAGGGTCAGGTTGTACTTGGTCGAGCCCAGACGGTCCGTATAACCGGTCACCAGAACTTGCTCGGTGTGACCGTGGCGACCGATAACGGCAGCGATCTGGTCGAGCTTGGGCTGATCCGCCTTCAGTTCAGCCTTATCGAACGCGAACAGCTCGGAAGCCGACAGCGTGGTCTTCTCGAACACGGGTTCAGGAACCGGGACCGGAGCCGGGGCTTCGACGACCGGGGCCGGAGCCGGAGCCTCGACCGGAGCCGGAGCGACGACCGGAGCAGCCTTCGGCGCTTCGCCGAACACATAGCCAACGCTCAGGGCATAGAGACCGTTGCCGTTGTTCTTGCGACCCCAGCGGTCTTCATTGACGAAGCCGTGGACATAGCGTGCATCGGCCTGCGCGAAGATGCGGTCGGTGAAGAAGACCTGAACGCCGGAACCGACGTCGAGCGAGAAGGCGCTCTTGCTCTTCGACACGGTGGAATCTTCGTACTTGTCGTGCTCGGAACCCATACCGGCCAGCAGGAAGGGACGAACGCTACCGCGCGAGAACATGTAGAGCAGATCGGCGCCACCCAGGGTTTGGTGGTACTTGCGGTCATCCTCGGCGCTGCGACCCTGGCTCAGATTGATCTGAAGGTCGAAGCTCTGCGACAGAGGAAGGCCCAGCTTGATGCCGCCGCCGAGGCGAACCTTGTCGGTATTCCAGTCCTTGTCGGCTTGCTGGACGTTGACTCCAGCCAGGCCATACCAAGAGGGGTTGTAGGATTCAGCGGCGGCCGGCAGCGCAAGGGCGCCGAGGCTCAGCAGAGCGAGAGTGCGAAACTTGATAGGCATGTCTTGTTTCTCCCTTTATTTGATGACGACTTTTATCGTGGCCGGGATGCCTTTCCGGCCCGAAGCTTTTCAAGGATAGACTGGCTGCTCGAAAAAACCATCGCAATTGTTGCGAAAACACCAAACATATATCACATCAACAACAGACGGGCGAAGCCATGCCCGAACCCTTTCCGGGCTCATCCGAGCGGAAGAAAAACACCCGGAAACCGGGTGCCGAAACAAACTGAGGCGGAAAGGGGAATTACAGATCGGCTGCCAGGTTAGCGGCAAAAACCGAGTCCGCATTGGCTGGAAATTCGTGGCGGGCGAAGGCCGTGCGGATCTTCGCTGCGTTGTTGCGGGCCCCGCGGTCGATGAAGCGGATGCCGATGGAACGGCCGTTGGCCGCCAGAGTCATGAACGCAAAGCGCCAGCCGCTGGCTTCGGCCAGACGTTCGCGAACCGAAGGCTCGTCGGTGATCGCCACGCCAGCATCCTTCAAGGAATCCAGAAACTCCGCATAGGACTCTTTGAGCAGACTACCCATCATCATTCTCCTGAGTACACAGTGCGCTTTCGCACCACAGTGCTCACTAACGCGCCTCTGTGACGAAGGTTGACATGCGTGCTACGGCTCATACCGCGGCAAACCGGTAATATTGCACATGAACGGCATCGCCCCCCGTTCTTGATCCGGAGCCTCTTCAGAATGAGCAATACCGACGAATACACCGAACGCCGCCGGCACCAGCGCTTTCTCGCCCGACGCGGGGACAATCCCTGCTTCTGGGTGGAACTGGACGGTAGCCGTTTCCCGCTCAACGACGTCTCGCTCGAAGGCTTCAGCGCGCCGACTCCTATCCCGCTCCAGCCGGGCCAGGAGTTCGCTTTCGCGCTGCGCATCGAAGGTATCCCCGACCGCATCCGCGGCCGCGCCAAAGCGGTCAACGAAGTTCCGAACGGCGAGGGCAGCCTGATCGGCTGCTCCTTCTTGACCCTGGACGGAACGGGAACCGAAGACCTCAAGGAATGGCTGACCGCCCATGTGATCTCGCTGGCTTCAGTGCGGATCTCGGCCGCCGAAGCCGAAGCGATCGTCCAAGGACCTTCGCTGATCTGAACTCACCAGTGCGGCGGGACTTCTTCCTCGGGCCGGCGCGCCTCGCCGCCCCCGCCTGACTGCATCTGCAGCGCGAGCTGGCGCAGCGCGGCCTGCAGCTGATCGATCTGCTGTTGCTGCCGGAACACCGTCATGTTGAGGGTTTCGAGCAGATCTTCGGCCAGCGTCAGCTTGGCCTCCAGTTCGTCGAGGCGGGCATTCATCGTGAACTCCTGATCTTGGGGGATCGCAGTATCCCCCGAGCGTGCGCTCGCGTCACCCGCCACTATCACCGATACTCTGCCCCTTACGGGCCACAAGCCCGGTTCTCCCCCCATAGAGCCCACGATGACTCAAGAAACCACCTACCCCCACACGCCATTCGAAGACGCCCAGGCCCTGCTCGGTGGCACTCTGCTCGTCGCGCTTGGCGTCGTACTGTTCCGCCACGCCGGCCTCGGCACAGGAGGCACGGCGGGCATCTCTTTCCTGCTCCACTACGCGACAGGCTGGCCTTTCGGCGCGATCTTCTTCGCGATCAACTTGCCTTTCTATGTGTTCGCGCAGCGCACGATGGGCTGGGCCTTCACGATCAAGTCCTTCGTCTCGGTCGGCCTGCTCTCGCTCTACGCGGAATTCCTGCCCCAGCTGATCCGCATCGACTTTCTCCAGCCAGCCTTCGCGGCAGTGATGGGCGGACTGCTCTTCGGGATAGGGCTTTTGATGCTGATCCGTCACCGCTCCAGCCTCGGAGGGCTGGGTGTGCTCGCAATCTGGCTGCAGCAAAAGCGCGGCTGGAGCGCAGGAAAAGTGCAGATGGCCGCCGACTGCGCGATCGTCGCGGCAGCCTTCACGATCATGGATCCGTTCAGGGTCGCGCTGTCCATCGTCGGTGCCGTCGTGCTGAACCTGGTGCTGACCTTCAACCACCGCCCCGGCCGTTACATGGGCATGTGAGCCTCGGCCTTGTTCAGGCACCCGGCCGGCGGGGAGCGGAAAGCGCCCTGACCGTAAACTGATGGGTGTCGAGAAGCTCGCCGCTGCCCTTCGCGCGCAGCTCCAGCCTGTGACTGCCGGGCAGGGGCAGGGGGATCAGGGTCTTGAGCTTGCCGCAGGGCGCGATGGCGCGACCATCGAGCCACAGACAGCCCGAGCCGTTCGCCTGCAGCAGAACGGCCTGGGCGCGCTGCGGGATGTCCGGATCAGGCGCGAGGATCGCTGAGTCGGGCGGCGCGATCAGCTGGGGCCTCGCTTCGGCCAGGCGCTGAACCACGGCCGGCCCGACCCGTTCGGTCGCCCCCTTGGGTGCCAGAAACCATTCCTCGCGCACCGCCTCGACTTCCGGGGCAAAGCTGACGCTCCGCCTCTGCACGCCGACCGGCGCCTGCGGCGTTCGGCTGGCCTCGCGCTGGTGCAGGTGTTCGATGAGGTCGCGCCAGATCGGCGCCGCGCCGGTGACGCCCGAGACATCCCACATCGGCTCGCCGGAGAAATTGCCGACCCAGACGCCAACCGTATAGCGGTCGGTAAAGCCGATCGCCCAGTTGTCGCGCATGCCTTTGCTGGTGCCGGTCTTCACCGCGGCCCAGGTCCGGGTCGAGAGCGGGCTCGCCAGACCGAAAGTCAGCGCCCGGGCGGCCGGATCGGCCAGGATGTCGCCGACGATGAAGGCCGCCTGAGGGCTGATCGCGCGCCGCCGCGCGCCGGGAGCCTCACCAGGCCGCAGATGCGCGACCGAAAATTCGCCGCCATTGGCCAGAGTCCGGTAGGCATTCGCGAGATCGATCAGCCGAACCTCGGCGCCGCCCAGCGCGAGCCCATAGCCGTAGAACTCGGCCTCCTTGTCCAGCGTGGCGAGACCGAAGCGGTGGAGCTGCTGCAGGAAGCGGTCGAGGCCGACCAGGGTCAGGGTCCGCACCGCCGGCACGTTCAGCGAAGAGCCCAGAGCCGAGCGCACCGACACCGCGCCCCTGAAGTGGCGGTCGTAATCCTGCGGGATATAGAGGCCGGAGGGCGTGGTCAGCGCCAAAGGCGAGTCGTCGAGCAGGGACGCGGCGGTGAGCCAGCCCTGCTCGATCGCCAGACCATAGAGGAAGGGCTTGAGCGTCGAGCCGGGCTGGCGCAGGGCCTGGACCCCGTCGACCGCGGCGGCCCCGGACAGCTCACCGCTCGAACCGACCCAGGCCAGCACTTCGCCGCTGCGGTTGTCGAGCACGATCACGGCGCCATCCTCGACGTGGCGCTCGTCCAGCTCGGCGAGCCGGTTGCGCAGCGCCGTTGCGGCAAAGCGCTGCAGATCGGCGTCGAGCGTCGAGCGCAGAGCCTCACCGGGCTTTTTGAGCAGCAGGCGGGCCAGATGCGGCGCGTCGTCGACGCCGGGCATAGGATGGGGCCGGCGCGGCATCGCCATCGCGACCAGAGAAGCCTCGTCACAGGACAGCCCCCGGCCGCCGGCGCGCAGCACGGCACAGGCCCGCCTCGCAACCTTGGCCCGCGAGGCGCCGGGTGAGCGGATCAGCGCCGCGAGCACCGCCGAGTCCGCCTCGCCGAGACCTTCCGGCCCCTTGGCCAGCAGACCGTAGGACGCCGCGCCGATGCCGACCAGATCACCGCGGAAACCGACCCTGTTCAGATAGGCTTCGAGGATCTGGTCCTTGCTCCAGTGCAGTTCCAGCGCCAGCGCCCTGCGGATCTGATCGAGCTTGCCGAAGAAGCCGTGGCCAGCGGAAGGGCGGGCGGCGCGCCCGGAGAGCAGGTCGGCGAGCTGCATCGTGATCGTGCTGGCACCGCGCGGCCGCTCCCGCTTCAGGTTGTCAAAGGCGGCCGAGAGGATGGCCAGCGGATCGACGCCGGGGTGGTAGCGGAAGTGCTCGTCCTCGGCCAGCCGCACCGCTTCGCGCATCGCCGGAGAGACCCGGTCCAGAGGCACCCAGGCGAGCACGCGTGCTCTGCGGTCCAGCCTCAGGTGCTGCAGCACCTGACCGTCGCGCGCGAGCAGCACCGCCTCCGAGCCCGAACTCACCGCTTTCACTGAGGTGAAATCCGGCACCGGGCTGGCCAGCACGACGATCGCGGCGAGAGGGGGAAGCAGGCCCAGCGCGATCAGCACGGCGCGCCGCGATGGCCGGCGCGCCCAAAGCCACAACGCCGACAAACGGAGCCGGCGCTGCAGGCCCATCAAACTCTGCCTCACCGCGCGCGGATCTCCATGACCGGAATCGGAGTTTCACCGAAGATCTCGGGCGCGTACATCGCCTCGATGCGGGAGCCCGGCAACAGGAAACGACCGGCGTTGTTGAGTCTGACGCTGTACTCGATGCTGTGCCGTCCCTTGGGCAGATAGGCGTAGTAGGCGCGGTAGCCATCGAAGGCCCGCTCTTCGAAGCTGGGCCAGGCCCAGCCCGAACGTTTCTCGCCCGCGACGAGATGCGCCGAATCGCCGCCCAGACCGCTGCCCAGCACGGTCGAGCCGGCCGGCACCGGATCATTGACGACGACCCAGGTCAGATCGGACTGCGCATCGATGTCCAGCTTGACGCGATAGACGTCGCCAACACTCCAGACGCCGCTCTTCTTCTGATCGATCGCGGTGACGGTGCGACGGATCTGGTAACCGGCGAACAAGGGCTTCGCGAGCGGCAATGCGGCACGCGAAGTGACGATCGCCCAGGGCTTGCCGCCGCCCTCGTGGGAGAGTGACAGCGGCGCGGCCCCCGCCGGCCAGGCGAGATGAGCAGCCAGCTCACGCCCGGTGGCGCTGCCGGAGACGCCCGGATCCGCAGCCTTGGCCTGCGCCCAATCCAGCTTCTGCTGGAGCTTGCCCAGGCTCAGCGCGGTATTGCCGCCCACCGCTTCGCGCTCGAAGCGGGCCTGGAAGTGGCGCAGAGCGACAACGCCCCACGCGTTCGCAAGCGTCGTCCGCCAGCGCCCCTGGACTTGCCTGGCCAGAGCTCCGCGCGCGAGCCGGGGCATGTCGGCCTGGAAGAAGGGATCGTCGTTCAGCACAGCCAGAGCGCGCACCGCGTTGAGATCGGGCGAGACCATCAGCCACCACAGGTAATCCTGCTTCTCGGTCGAGAAATTCAGCGTCGTGCCGGAGAACATCAACCGGGAGCGCAGGATCTGCCGCGCCTCGTCGAGCCGCTTGTCGTGCTCGGGAACGCCGGAGAGCCTATGCAGCACCGAGATCCAGTCGATCACCGCCGAGCTGGGCCACAGGTTCGGCGCGATCTCCAGAGTCTGCAGCATCTCGGGGCGGGCGCGGCCGAAGACAGCCAGCGCGTCGATCGCGGCCATCTTGCGCACCGCCAGATCCGCGCTCTCGATGGATCCGTAGCGCCGCACCCGACCAGCCACGAAGTCCTCCAGTCCCTTCAGCATCCGCTCGCGCGTCGCCTCCGGGATCTCGCGCCCGGCGGCCTGGCTGATGCGCAGCAGATAAGCGGTCAGCGAATCGTCCCCTTCCAGCCGGTCGGTCGCGAAATAGCGCGCCAGCCCGTCGCGGTCAAGATAGGCGGCCATGCTGTTCGCAACCCGTTGCCAGGCTGCCGCGTCCTCGGTCGAGATCGCGATCGATGTCTTCTGCTCAAGGCAGGAATAGGGGTAGCGCGACATCCAGTCGCGCACCGCGGCAAAGTTGCCGCCCAGCGACGAGCTCAGGCTGATATCGACGCCGCCGCGGCCAGGGATCGCCCCCTTCGGAATCTGCACCGGGAAGCTCAGCACCTTGCCAACCTCGAGCTGTTCCAGGGTCTGCTGATAGACCCGCACCGGATAGGCCGCACCAACCGTCTGCGTGAACTTGAGCGCATCGCGGGCGCGCCCGCCGCCGACCTCGTTCGCTTCGATTCGCCATTCGATCTGCCGCGCATCGAAGGGGACCTGGGTCGGGAAACTGAGCGTTTTCGCCTCACCCACCGCCAGGCTCACACGCTGCTTGCCGCCCGGAACCGGCAGCGCACCCGCCGTGCCGTTCAGTCCCACATCGAGCGTCAGAGGACGCTCGCCGCCATTGCGCACCGTGACGCCAGCATCGAAGCGGTCGCCTTCGCGGACGAAAGGCGGTAGCCCGGCGAACAGCATCAGTTCCTGGGTGCTCGAAATCCTCGCGCTGCCCGAACCGAAGCGGTTGTCGCCGGCATGGGCGATCGCCTCGATCCGGAACGAGGTCAGAGAATCGTTGAGCGGCACGAGAACGCGCGCCTCGCCGCGCGCGTCGAGTTTGAGCGCAGGGTTCCACAGCAGCAGCGTGTCGAACAGTTCGCGCGCGTTGGCAGCGCCCCCGCCGCCGCCCGGCGCGGCCGCCTTCTTGCCAAAGTGGCGCTTGCCGATCACCTGCGACTGAGCCGTCGAAGTCTCGACCTCCTCCGGGCGACGCTCCATCATCGCTTCGAGAAGATTCCACGAAGTCGGCGCCGCCAGCGCCAGCAGGCCTTCATCGACCGCGGCCAGCGCGACTTCGGCGTTCGGCGCCGGGCGCCCATCCGGAGTCGTCACGGTGATCTTGACCGCGGCGCGGTCGCGGACGCGATAGGCAGCCTTGTCCGGTTCGACCTTGACGTTCAAGGTATAGCCCTGCCAACCGACACGGATCTGCGCCATGCCGAGCTTGAAAGCGGGTTTGGTCAGATCGACCAGCGCGGTCGGCCGGGTATCGACTTCGCGCGGCATCTCCTTGACCAGGCCGAAGAACATCCCGATCCGGTAGACCATGCGCTTGAGCCAGGCAAAGCGGCCGGGCATTTCCGGATCGACCCGCCCCCGGATCACCATGACCGAGACATAGGCGTTGGGACCGTAGCTGTCGAGGATCTTGACGTCGACGAAGGGCGACTTCGCCGAGATCGGCACGACCTTCGCATCGAGCACGCCCTCGCGTTCGACGGTGACCAGAGCCATCGCCTCGCGGAAGGGCATCCGCACTTCGAAGCGGGCCGTCTCGCCCGGCTCGTAGGAACGCTTGTCCGCCAGCACGTCGATGCGGTCGCTCGCGCCCGCACCGAACCAGGCGTCGGAATCGGCGATGAAGGTGTCAGCACGCGCGATCGCTTCATTGCCGGCATCATCCTTGGCGCGGGCGACCAGAACCAGCTCGCCGCCCTCGGGCGCCTCGCCGTCGCAGACCAGCAGACCGCGGGCATCGGTCTCGCCCTTGCAGACAGTGCCAACCTTCTTCGTCTCGGCGGTCTCCTCATAAGCGTAGAAGCCCCCCAGCAGACGCTTGCGATACGCGTAGGACTTGCGCAGATAGGCTTCGACAACGACCTTGCGCCCGGCCAGCACCTTGCCCTGGGGCGAGAGCGCCAGCACCTTGAACGCGAGCCGCTCGCGCGTCGCCCAATGGCTCTCCAGGCGCATGCCCAGCACGACCGCGGAGGGCAGCAGCAGCGCCCGATTCGCGCTGGTCAATATCTGCCCGTTCGGGTCGGCATACTCCATCTCGATCTCGAGCGCGCGACTCTCGCCGCCGCGGGGCAGCCCATCGAAGACGACCCGGGCGCCGCCCGAAGCATCGAGGCTCAGGCTCTTCGTGCGCACCGGGTAACCGACCCCGGCATCTCCGGCTTCGCCGGCATCGTTGCCTTCATCCTCGCCGTCCGGGTCATAGCCGTAGGGCTCCTGGACTTCCAGCCCTTCCTTGGGAAGGCGGCCACCGAAGGAAAAATCGTCATAGCCGGGGAAGATCAGCGGATAGGGCACGACGCGGCTGCGGAACTTGACCGGCGCACCCGCGGCCGGACCGCCCGCCATATAGCCGAGCTGAGCATCGACCGTCAGGCTGGCCGAATTGACCGTCGGCGCCGCCGGCGGCTTGATCGCGGCCTTCATCAGCGGCACCCGGTATTGTTCGACGCGGAAGGAGCCCGATTCGATCTCGCCGCGCGCACCGTGCAGCACGATCTTGTACAGGCCCAGCTTCGCTTCCTTCGGAATGGCCCAGCTCGAAACGCCGGCGCCGTTGCGCCATGCGACGCTGACCGGATAGCGCTGGCCGCTGCCTTCGTGGGAGATCTCAATCTTCTGGACCAGCGACTCGGGCTTGGGCGTCGTGAAGCCCTTGCCGCTCGGCTGGCGCAGGAAGTGCTTCATGGACACGGTCTCTCCGGCGCGGAACAGGGGCCGGTCGAGCACCGTATGCGCGATCAGCGGCCGCTCGACCTGACCACCGGCCAGGTTGAACTGCCAGGGTTCGATGCCGTTGTGCCAGCTCGTCAGCATGAACGAGAAATCGCCGTCCTTGCGCGCCGTGACGATGTAGCCGTTTTCGGTGTGGCGGCACTCCTCCCGCCAGTGCGAGGGCAGAGGAACCGTCGTCTGCGCGATGCCGTGGCTGTCGGTGTGGCCATCCCAGAGCCGGACACCGAGGCAGTCGGTGATGCGGACCTCGGCATCGGCGACCGGCTGCGCGTTGTCGAGCCGCGTCACCCAGAGCAGCGACGATTCGCGGCCCCGCTTGAAATGCACGGCGAGGTTGGTGACCAACGCCGACGAGTACGCGTAATACGGTTTTTTCTCGCCGTGCAGCGCCGCGCCGAGGCGTTTGCTCGCGAATTCGACGACGTAGAGACCGGGCTTGGGCAGGGGAATGCCGATCAGCTCGAAAGTCTTGTCACCCGAAGCGCGGGGAAGTTCGAGCGGCGTCGCGGCGAGCTTCTTCTGCTGGTGCAACAAGGGCAGTTCACCCTCGCGCGGGTAGCGCGCCTCGCCCTCGCTGCCGATCATGTTCCCGTTGCGCTCATGCGGCGGCAGCAGAATCTTGTCCAGCCAACTGGCGAGCGCCTTGTCGTCGGACGCATCGAGGCGGGCCAGCTTGCCGCTTCCAGCGGTGTTCGCGACGGCGGGCAGCGTCGCGCTGCGCCCCCTCAGCGTCGCTTCGACATTGCGCACCGAGACCGGCAGCAGGGGCTGGGCATTCGCTTCGAGGATGCCGAAGCGCGACGGGAACTTGATCAGCGGAGGATCTTCGTCGATGCGCAGTTTCAGCGGAAAGGACGCGGCATTGACCGGAGCGCGACCCGCGTCGTCCTTGAAGCCCGAAGGCAGGACCAGCGAGAGCTCGCTGCGGGCCGGGAAAGGCCCCTTGAATTCGAGCGACTCGACACTCTTCGCCTTCTCGTCGATCGCCGGGGTGAAGACCTTGCCATCCTTGGCGCGCAGCTCGATCTTCTGCGCCAGCGCGCGCTCGACCGGAGCCGAGAAGCCCAGCATGATCGGCAGCACCGGCACGCAGCCAGCCTTGGGCCCGACCCGGGTGCAGCTCTGCCGCACTTCGAAGTCGGATCTGACCTTGTAGGCGAGAGTCTGGTTCGCACTGGTCGCGATCCCGCTCGCGGTGCGAATGCCCGCGCCCCAGTTGAGGCTCAGTTTCGCGCCGGGCGGCAGGCGCCGCGCGCAGCGGGCGACGACGAGCGGCGCATCCTTGAGCCGGGAATCCTTGACGGTCAAAAGCCCCGTGTGCCCTCTCTTGCTCAGGACTGCGAAGACCTCGTGGGCCTGGTTCTGCTGCTCGACCAGGATCGCATCGCGGTCTTTGCCTTCGAGCACTTCGAGCGGAATCTTCTCGCCGATGCCTGCGACACTGCAGGAAGCGTGTTCGCGGATGCTCGCCGGATCGGCCGCCGCATCGAGCGCGAGCACGAAGTGCTGCAGCTCGTCGATGTTCTCGTCCCCGTCACTGGGCCAGCTCGCCCTGACCGCCGGTCCGCCGGTCGAAAAACCGAAGCTCTCCGACGCGAGCGCGGAACCCGCCGCACTCTTCAGTCCGGCTTTGACCGTGAAGCTGCACTTGAGCCCTGCCGGCAGGTCGGCCTCGAAGTCGTAGACCCAGTTGCGCGCATCGACCCAGTGGCCGCTCCCCTTGGCCGCACACTGGATGTCGAAAGGAGAGGGGAGGCGAGGGTCGCCAAAAGCGACCATCGGTTCGGAGAAACGGGCCGTGACCTGACGGACACTCTTGACCTCGCCTCTCGGGCCGAAGGCCTCGACCTTGACCGGCACCTGGGCCGTCGCATAGAGCGCAAAGCTCGCCACGGCAGCCAGCGCCGCCCCCACCCCAATCACACGCTTTTTCATCGAGCCTCCCGGCGCTTGTCGCTGCGGCGGATGCTAACCCGGAATCATGCGCGCGTCATCACTTCCCTGAGGGAAATGATCACCACGGCAGCGCTTCGCCGCGCCAGTCGAAAAAGCCGCCATTGGCCTGCGCCTCCAGGCCCTCGATGACCGAGCGCAGACCGCGGACCGACGTGTAGGCGTCAAGCTCGCCGCCTTCACCCCCCATGTCGGTGCGCACCCAGCCCGGATGCAGCGCGACGACGGTTCCGCCCTTCGGGCCGTATTCGAGCGCGGCGCATTTGACGACCATGTTCGCGGCGGCTTTCGAGGCCCGGTAGAGCAGGCCGGAAGTCTGCGTGCTCGCGCCGATCGAGCCCATCGCTGAACTCAGCACCGCGATCCTGCCGCCCGCTTTCGCGACCGAATCGCCGAAGGTCTGGATCACCCGCATCGGGCCCAGCACGTTGGTCCTCATCACCGCATCGAAGTCGGCATCGCCGGGGGCGAGGAAGCCGGCCGTGTCCGGCCCGTACAGTCCGGCACAGACCAGCAGCAGATCGAGCGGGTCCTCGTCGGCAAGCCAGGCGGAATCGGCGAGCGAACCGGCCGAAGTCACGTCGAGCGGGAAGAGCTCGACGCCCTTGACCCGCATCAGCGCCACCGCCCGGGCCGGCTCGCGCACACCGGCCAGCACCTTCCAGCCCGCGATCGAGTACTGGCGCGCAAATTCGAGGCCCAGCCCACGCGAAGCGCCGGCGATCAATACCGTTTTCTGGGTCATGTCCGCATTTCCGCTTTGCTTCGATTGGTTTGCCACACACCCACCAGCACCAGCGCGCCGCCGGCGATCTCCATCGCGTCGATTCTCTCGCCGAGCAAGGCCGCACCGAGCAACACCGCGCAAATCGGCACCAGGTTGATGAAGGCGGCGGCACGCGCCGCCCCCAGTTTCATCACACCGTTCGCATACCAGACGTAGGAGAAACCGCTGCCCAGCACGCCCAGATAGACGAGCGACAGCCAGGCCTGGCCCGACAGATGCGGCAGCGCTCTGAGGCTGCCCTCGCCGAGCCCGGCCAGCGCCAGCAGCAGCCCCCCCGCCAGACTCGCATAGAAGGTCATCGTCAACGGCGCGAGCGAGCGGCCGGCGTTGCGGCCGATCAGCGTATAGACGGTCCAGCTCGCGACGCAGCCGAGGATGGCCAGCTCACCCAGGCCCAGAGCGCCACCGAGCAGAGCCTGAGGCTCGCCGTGCGAGATCACCAGCAGACAGCCGGCCAGCGCGACCGCGATGCCCAGCACTTTCCGGCGCGCGAGCTTCTCGCCGAAAAAGCTGGCCGCCAGCGCGACCGCGACCGGATTCAGCGCGACGACCAGCGCTGCGCGCCCCGCCTGGACGTGCTTGAGTCCGAAGAAAAAACAGAGGTTGTACGCGAAGATCCCGAAAGCGCCCATCGCCAGCACGCGCACAGCGTCGCCTGGACCGATGCGGGGCAGACCGCCGTTCGCACGCCAGACCAGAAAGCCCAGGGTCAGCGAACCGAACAGGAAGCGCCAGCCGGCCGCGGCCAGGGGCGGCAGCTCGGCGGAGACGAGGCGGCCGGCGATCCAGGTCCCGCCCCAGATCAGGGCAACGAGAAGCTGCTGGACGATGACAGGCGCGAGGCGCTCTTCAGAGGGCACGAGGTTTTCCAGCCAGAGGAAAACCGCATTCTATGCGGTGCGCGCGGCCGCGACATCCCCTCAGGGCATCGCGGGCACGAGCCGATGAATCGCTCAGCCCATTCCCGTCGGGCGCCGGGCGCGCAGCTCGTCGATCTGCTCCAGCAGGTCGGCGACCAGCGCGGCGAGCTCGGGCACCGCGTCGAAATCGCGTTCGAGCGCGCGCATCCGCCTCGCCCGGGTCAGGCAGGCGTGCGAGAAGCGCCAGGTTCCGGCCACGCTCTCGGCGCTCGGGAAAAGCCCTTCCTCGATATGCAGGATCAGCCATTCCGGCTCGACCGCACAGGCGGCCGCCACGCTCTCCAGGGGCAGCCAGGAGTCCTCGACGAGACTGCCGATCAGAACCTCATCGTCGCGCATCGCTCACTCTCCCCGGCGCGGATCGAAAGCGAGTTCGCGCGCCATGTCCTCGTAGATCTGTTTCGCTCTGGGCGTGTCGGCCGCCGGCAGAAGCACCTGGATCTCCAACAGCAGGTCGCCGGGCGGGTTCGCGGGAATTCCCTTGCCGCGCACGCGCAGGATCCGCCCGCTCTGGCTTCCCGGCGGCAGGCGGACCGAGATGCTTCCGCCAGGAAGGCGGATCGGGATCACCGCGCCGAGCGCCGCTTCCCACGGCGCGACAGGGAGAACCCGATGCAGCTCGCGGCCCTCGACTCTCAGCCGTGAGTCGGAATTGAAATGCACTTCGAGCAGCAGATCGCCGGAGACGCCGCCGCCCAGGCCAGGTCCGCCCTGACCGGCGAGGCGGATGATCTGCCCCTCGAAGATCCCCACCGGAATCTTCAGGTTCAGCGTGCGATTGACCAGCATGACGCGACCGTGCGCGTCGAGCTGGGGAAGTCTCAGCGAGATCTGCCGGGTCGGACCGGTAAAGCTGTCCTCCAGATCCAGCATCACCTTGGCATGGTGATCCTCGCCGCGCTGCGCATGCCCGCGGTGAGCATGGGAGGCGCGTCCCGCGCCCATGTGTCCGAAGAGCTCGGCGAAGAAATCGCTGTAATCGGCGGCGTCCGACGACGAAAAGCCCCGGTTCGAGAATTCGAAGCCGGTATCCCAGCCCGGAGGCGGACGGAATTCCTGACCGGGTTGATAACCGTGGCCGAGCTGCTCATAGGCGGCGCGCTTCTCCGGATCGGACAGCACCGCATAGGCTTCGTTGATCTCGCGGATCTTCTGCTCGGCGTCCGGCTCCTTCGAGACATCGGGGTGGTATTTACGCGCGAGCTTGCGGAAAGCCTTCTTGATCTCCTCATCCGAGGCATTCTGGCTGACGCCCAGAGTCCGGTAGTAATCCTTGAATTCCATGAGCTGTTCCTCCCGAATTCCGTCGTTCAGAATGCCTTGACCCGCTCCGCGATCTGCCGCACCAGGACGGCGTCCAACGCATCGCTTCGCCCCCCCGTATCGGCCACCAGAACGCAGCGCATCTCCGCGTCGTCGAAGGCTTCAGCGCCCTCCCTCTGTCCGGCCAGCACTTCCAGCGTCGCCTCGGAAGCGTCCCGCCCCCTGCGCGCGCGCGCGGCGAGCCTCTGCCTCAGATCACCGGCCGGAGCCTGGCAGTCGAGGATCGCGAAGGGCAGGTCCTTTTCGCGGGCCAGATCGAAGAACAGCCTGCGTTGCCAGGTCTTCAGGCAGGCCGCGTCGACGATGACCGGATAGCCCTGGGCGAGGGCGAACTCCGCAAGCGCGCGAAGACGCCGATAGGCCTGCTGCGTCGCCTCTTCAGTGTAGAGGCCGGAATCGGGGCTTGAGCCGCTGCGCGCAAGCGGCGCAAGGCCTGCGGCGCGTTTTCGCTCGACATCCGAGCGCAAGCGGATCGCGCCGAGCCGGGACACGAGCGCGCGCGCCAGGCGGCTCTTGCCCGAAGCCGAAAAGCCGTGCGTGATCAGCAAGAAAGGCTTCGCCGGCACGCTCAGAGCCTCGGCGCAGTCGAGGTAGGCCTCAGGCGAAGCGCCGCGCAGACAGGCAACCTCGGCGCGAACCAGGGCCCGGTAGACTTGATAGAAGCGCAGCAGTTCGAGAGATGCGAAGTCGCCGCCCTCTTCAAGCCAGGCATCGAGCAACCGCCAGCCCAGATCTGCCCGGCCATGTGCGGCGAAGTCCATCACCGCGAATGCGAGATCGCTGATCACGTCTATCCAGCGCAGCGAGGCGTTGAACTCGATGCCGTCGAAGGCCAGCGCTTCGCCGCCATGGAGCACGAGGTTTCCCAAGTGCAGGTCGCCATGGCATTCGCGGATGAAGCCGTCCGCCTTGCGCCGCGCGAGGGCCTCGCGGCAGCGCTCGTTCTCGCCCCGACACCAGGCATCCAGGGCCTTGAGCCGGGACGGATCGATGCCAGGCTGCTTCTTCAGCGCGGCAAGACAGGACCCGACCTGGGTCCAGACCACGTCGGGGCGGCCAAAGTCGGTTCCGGGCGGAGTGCGACCGGCCTCGGCGTGAAAGGCGGCGAGGCGGCGCGCCAGCGCTTCGATCAGCACCGGCTTGAGCCGACCATCGGCGAGTGCGCCTTCGAACAGATCGCTCTGCTCGAAGCGCCTCATCTTCACCGCATATTCGATCGCCTCGCCCTCTTCGCCGAAACAGGGCTCCGCGGCGCTGCGACCTATCGCGCAGACTTCGAGATAGAGCGCCGGCGCGAGCCGGGCGTTGAGCCTCAGCTCCTCGACGCAGAAGAAACGCCTCCGCTCAAGGCTCAGGTAATCGACGAAACCCAGATCGACGGCCTTCTTGATCTTGTACGCGAAAGCGCCCGCCAGCAGCACGAAGGAGATGTGGGTCTCGATCAGCTCGACCGTCCCGACTGGGTGAGGGTATCGAGCGGGGTCGCACAGCGCTTCGACGAGCCGCCGCTGACTGGCCAAGCTGGCTTCCCCTGCCATTGCCGCCTCCGCACTCACGCTCCACGTCAGAACCCTAGACCTCTGAAGGCGGTCCCGCCACGCGAGCGCAGCCGTGGCCGGCGATCTCGGGTATCGTTGAGGACTTCTGTCCTGGCCTCTTTTTCCCCGATCATGCGCCCCATCGCCCTGCTGCTCACCGCCGCCTCCGTGCTCTTCTCCTCCGCCGCCTGCGCCGAAAACGACTGGCTGGTGATCTCCGGCGCGGCCTACCACTTCGACCGCCGCGACGAACTGCGTGGAGACAACCCCGGGGCCGGCTGGGAGCGCCCCTCCCAGAAGTGGCCGCTCAGCTGGATGGCGGGCTATTACCGCAACAGCTACGACCGCGACACCTTTTACGCCGGCGCCCGCTGGGAACCGCTGCGCTGGGAACACGTCAAGCTGGGGGTTTTCGTCGGAGCCGCGAGCGGCTATGACTCGCCGGTCGTCGCGCTGCCGATGGCCAGCGTCGAATACGGCCGCGTCGGCATCAACTTCGTCGCGGCGCCGACCATCGGCGACTACACCGGCTACGTCGGCGCCCAGCTCAAGTTCCGCTTCGATTAAAAAAATGGCGCCCGCAGGCGCCATTTTTCCGTTTGATCGCGGGCAAAACCGCTCCTACTTCAAGCGGTCGAGCAGATACGTGTAGGTCAGCGCCCACATCCGGGCGCGCTGCGCGCTGTTCGCCGCGCCGCCGTGACCCCCTTCGGTGTTCTCCCAGTAGGTGACGTCCTGGCCGAGGCCGCGCATCTTCTCGACCATCTTGCGCGCATGACCCGGATGGACCCGGTCGTCGCGCGTCGAAGTCGTGAAGAAGACCGGCGCGTACTTCACGCCCGGCTTGACGTTCTGGTAGGGCGAGTACTTCGAGATGTAGGCCCACTGCGCCGCATCGTCCGGATCGCCGTACTCGGCCATCCACGACGCACCGGCCAGCAGCTTGCTGTAGCGGCGCATGTCGAGCAGCGGAACCTGACAGACGACGGCACCGAACAGATCCGGCCTCTGCACCATGACCGCTCCGACCAGCAGACCGCCGTTCGAACCGCCCATGATGCCCAGGTGCTTCGGCGAAGAAATCTTGCGCGCGTTGAGGTCTTCGGCGACCGCGATGAAATCGTCGTAGGCGCGCTGGCGGTTCTCCTTCAGCGCCGCCCGGTGCCAGGACGGGCCGAATTCGCCGCCGCCGCGGATGTTCGCGATGACCCAGGTGCCGCCCGCTTCCAGCCAGCCCGGTCCGATCGAGGTCAGGTAGTTAGGCGTCAGCGACACTTCAAAACCGCCGTAGCCGTAGAGCACGGTCGGCTGCGAGCCGTCGAGCGGAGCGTCCTTGCGGCGGATCACGAAATAGGGGACTTTCGTGCCATCGCGCGAGCTCGCCATCTGCTGAGTCACTTCCAGGCCTTCGGCATTGAAGAAGGAGGGCTCACGCTTGAGCAGCTCGCGCTTGTCCGTGCCGCTGCGCCCCAGCTGCAGCGTGTTCGGCGTCAGGAAGTCGGACTGGATCAGGAAATACTCGTTCGACGTGTCCGAATCGACCGCGCTCAGGGTCACCGAACCGTTGGCCGGCACCGCGACGCGGCGCACGCTCCAACCGCCGGCCGGACGGCTCCACTCCTGGACGCTGCTGCGCACCGTGTCGAGGATGTCGATCAGCACGCTGTCGCGGGTCGTCACGATGCTCTGGATCGCGCGGCCGGGATTGGGCGTGAAGAGCGGCGTGAAGTCGCGCCCACCGGCGAGATAGGACTTGAGCGGCATCGCCAGCAGCGAACCGGCCGGCCAGGTGCGCTTTGCCAGTGTCCAGTCGCTGCGCAGGCGCAGCAGAACGTGGTCGCGCCAGAAGGAGAGTTCGGCGTCGTCCGGCTTGGCGATCTGACGCAGCTTGCCGCTGGGGCTGCGCAGATACACTTCGTTCGTATAGAAACTGGTCATCCGGACCACGATGTCGCGCGGATAGCCCGGCGTGAAGTCGTGTTCCGCCGAGACCACCATGTCCTGCGTCTTCCCTTCGAGGACGACGCTCGCCGCGGAGAGCGGCGTGCCACGTTGCCACAGCTTGACGACGCGGGCGTAGCCCGAATCGGTCATGCTGCCAGCGCCGAAATCGGTTCCGACGTAGAGCGCATTGGGACCAGCCCAGTTGGCCGAGTTCTTCGCTTCGGCAAGCTCGAAACCGCCCTTGACGAAGGAACGGCTCACCGTATCGAACTCGCGGACCACCGTCGCGTCGGCGCCGCCGCGCGACAGCGAGACGAGGCAGCGGCGTCCGGCCAGGGGCAGACACTGCGCGCCTTTCCAGACCCAGCTCTTCCCTTCGCTCTTGGCCAGCGCATCGAGGTCCAGCACGGTCTCCCATGCCGGAGAGCTCTTGCGGTATTCAGCCAGCGAGGTGCGGCGCCAGATCCCGCGCGGGTGATCGGCGTCGCGCCAGAAGTTGTAGTAAGCGGTGCCGATCTTGTTGACCAGCGGGATCCGCTCGGTGCTGTCGTAGATCGTCTTCAGACGCGCTTCGAGCGCCGCGAAGCCGGGCTTCGCGGTCAGCACGGAAAGGGATTCGCGATTCCTGGCCTCGACCCAGGCCAGGCTCTGCGGCGAATCAACCGCTTCAAGCCACTGATTGGGATCGTCGCTTGCCGCGGTTTCGGCCGCTCCGGCGCCGAACGATGCAAGCAAGCCGGAGGCGAGCAGCAGACAGAACGGGAGGATTGTTTTCATGGTGGAGGGAGGGGATGGGAATTCGCGATTGTCGCGGCCAGCCCCACCTCCGGCAAGTCCCGTCGCGAAATACGCGATATCAGCCCATCTTTTGGTTCAACAGAGGAATCAGCTCGTCGAGCAGGCGTTTGAGCTCGCGCGCCTTGTCCTCGGCGAAGCCCGTCCGCGCGAAGACCTGTCCGGGAACCGCGGCACAGCTCTGCTGTAACGCGCGTCCCGCATCGGTCAGCGCGATCGTGACGACGCGCTCGTCCTGGCTCGCGCGACTGCGCGTCACCAGGCCTTGCGTCTCCAGTCTCTTGAGCAGCGGCGTCAGCGTATTGCTGGCGAGCAGCGCCCGTTCGCCGATCGCACTGACCGCACACGGCGACTGCTGCCACAGGATCATCATCACGATGTACTGCGGATAGGTCAGGCCAAGGGGTTCGAGGATGGGCTGGTAGAGCCGGGTGATCAGGCGCGAGCAGGCATAGAGCGGAAAGCAGAGTTGATTGTCGAGCAGCAGCTGAGGAATGAGCCGCTGAGTGCCGGATTCAGCCATCGCGAAGTCCAGACCGTTATCAGGAAAAACAGGATTCTCGCCGCTCAGAGCCGCCAGGCAAAGCGGCCGAAACCGCTTTGCCTGGGATCAGAGCAGGACGAGCTCGACTTCGACGTTGCCACGCACCGCATTCGAGTAGGGGCAGACCTGGTGCGTCGCTTCGAGCAGGGCCTGCGCCTCTTCGCGCTCCAGGCCGGGAAGGCTCACCTCCAGCTTGACGGCCAGACCGAAACCGCCCTGGCCGTTCTGACCGATCCCGACAGTGGCTTTCACCGACGAGGACGCGAGACGAATCTTGCGCTGCCCGGCGACGAAAGCCAGAGCGCTGTCGAAGCAGGCCGCATAGCCGGCAGCGAAAAGCTGCTCGGGGTTGCTCAAGGCGCCGCCGGCGCCGCCCATCTCCCTGGGGATGGCCAGCTGCAGATCGAGCACGCCGTCCGCGCTGAGAACCTTGCCATTGCGACCGCCGGTCGCGGTGACCTGGGTTGTGTAGAGGACTTTCATCGGAATCTCCCTGTGGTTTGTTGTGTGCGATTGAATCGCGTGCGATATATATTCATCGAAAGCCGCGGATTCGTCAACACCCGGCCCGAACAAGCTCATCGAGGAAACCGCTCGAAACACGCTGTCTTAAGTTTGTCTTAATTTCCGGAGCGCAGAATCGTTTCTGTCCCGAACACGGGAACCCACAAAACCAACCCCAAGGATTTGAATCATGAAGAAGCTGCTCGCCGCCCTGTTTGCCCTGACCTTCGCTGCTGGCGTTTTCGCCGCTGAAGCTGCCCCCGCGACCGACGCTCCTGCCGCTACCGCTTCGGCTCCTGCCAAGGCCAAGGTCAAGAAGCACGTCAAGAAGCACGTCAAGAAGGCTGCCAAGAAGGCTGCTCCGGCTGCTGACGCTTCCGCTGCCAACTAATCTGGCTCCGCTTGGCGCCTTGATGGCGCCGCAACGAAAAGGCCCCGCTCGTCGGGGCTTTTTTGTTTTGGCGGCATAATCGGCCATCCCTGTTTCTGTAAAGGTATCCGATGCGAATCCTGTTGGTCGAAGATGATCCAATGGTCGGCGACGCGGCCCGCGCGGGTCTGGTCGGAGCCGGTTTCACCGTCGACTGGGTCCGCGACGGCCACGCAGCCGAGCTGGCTCTGGAAGCGAATCAGTATGCGGCGGCGGTGCTCGACCTGGGCCTGCCCAAGCGCGATGGCATGCAGGTTCTGACCACGCTCAGGCAGCACAACAACGGCCTGCCGGTGATCCTCGCGACTGCGCGCGACGCGGTTGCCGACCGCATCGCCGGCCTCAACGCCGGCGCCGACGATTACCTGACCAAGCCTTTCGATCTGGACGAGCTGGTCGCCCGGCTGCGCGCGGTGATCCGCCGCAACTCCGGCCGCGCCCAGACCGTGATCCAGTGTGGCGCGATCAGCTTCGACACCGATCGCCGCGAAGTGCGCCTCGCCGGCGAACTGGTCACGCTGTCCAGCCGCGAACTGTCGCTGCTCGAGATCCTGCTCGAAAAGCCGGGCGCCGTGCTCTCGCGCGAAACGCTCGAAGACCGCCTCTTTGGCTGGGGTGAAGAACCCTCATCGAACGCGCTCGAAGTCCACCTCCACCATCTGAGGCGAAAGCTCGGCGCCGCCCACATCCGCAACATCCGCGGCGTCGGCTACAAGGTGGTCGGATGAAGCGTTCGATCCGGCGCACCCTTCTCGTCTGGCAGGTCGGTGCGCTGCTGCTGCTCGGCGTGATCGCGACCGGAGTCACCGTCCTGCTCGCCGAACGGACCTTTGAGGCCCTGCGCAACATCGAGCTGACCCAGATCGCCGATGCGATCGCTCGCCACGGCATAGACAGCGAAACCAACGACGACCCGGGCGACTTCCTGAGTCAGGTCTGGGAAGCCGACGGCACGCTCGCCTTTGCGAGCCACAGCGCCGAAGTGCCGCTGCCCAGCCAGCTCGGTCACTATGACTTCAGCTTCGAGAGCCACCGCTGGCACGGCTATGTCGCCCGCTATCAAGGCTTGACCATTCTGGTCGCCCGCGAAGCCGGCGCCCGCGACATGCTGCTCGAGCGGCTGCTCGTGCCGATGCTCGCGGTCGTGATCGGCCTGACCCTGTTGCTCGCGGTGCTGACCTGGGAGCTGGTCGGCCGCACCTTGGCCCCCCTGGTCGGTCTCCAGCAGGAGCTGACCGTGCGCGAGCCGGCCGCGCTGACACCGCTGCCGAACGAAAAGCTGCCCGGCGAACTCGTGCCTCTGGTCGAAACGCTGAACGGGCTGTTTGCGCGCGTCGAAAACCTGCTCAGCGCGCAGAGCCGCTTCGTCGCCGACGCCGCGCACGAACTGCGCACACCGGTTACCGCGGTCAAGCTCTATACGCAGCTGGCGCAGCGCAGCGAGGATGACGCCTCGCGCGAAGATGCTCTGCAGAAGATCCAGGCCAGCTGCTCGCGTGCAACCCATCTGGTCGAGCAGCTCTTGACCCTGGCGAGGCTTGAACCCGAGGCGGGGCACACGCCGCAGCCGGTCATGCTGAGCGAACTGGCCCGCGATGTCGTCGTCGGCCAGTCCGCGCTCGCCGAAGCGAAGGACATCGACCTGGGAATCGCGCGTTCAGAGGACGCGCAGTGCCTGGGGCACATCGATGACCTCAGGGTCATGCTGAACAACCTGGTCGGCAACGCGATCCACTACACGCCCGAAGGCGGGCAGATCGACGTCAGCGTTCTCGCCGGTCCGGAGGGCGCCGAATTGCGCGTCGAGGACACGGGGCCGGGGATCCCTGTCGAGGAGCAGGCGAGGGTCTTCGACCGCTTCCACCGTCTGGCCGGTGCCGACAAACCCGGCAACGGCCTGGGCCTCGCGATCGTCAAGCGGATCGCCGACCGTCACGGCGCGACGATCCAGCTCGCGAACCGCGAGAGCGGAGGCCTCGCGATCCGCGTGATCTTCCCGCCCGCCGCTCAGGCCTAACCGAGGAACATCTTGTAGACCGGGTTGGCCGTCTCGTCGACGTACTCATAACCGAGCTTGGCGAGGAAGTCCGCAAAGTCCTTCTCGTCTTCGGGCTGGACCTGAATCCCGACCAGAACCCGGCCGTAATCGGCGCCGTGATTGCGGTAGTGGAAAAGCGAGATGTTCCAGTCCGAGCGCATGTGGCTCAGAAAGCCCATCAGCGCACCGGGGCGCTCGGGGAAAGTGAAGCGCAGCACCCGCTCGTGGTCAGCCGCCGGAGCGTGGCCGCCGACCATGTGGCGAATGTGCAGCTTGGCCATCTCGTCGTCACACAGATCCAGAGTGTCGAGTTCGTGCCGCCTCAGGGTCTCGACGAGCTTCAGCGATTCGGCGCGCGAAGCGACCTGGACGCCAACGAAGACATGGGCCTGATCCGCGCCCGCATAGCGGTAGTTGAACTCGGTGATGTTGTGACGCCCGATCACCGAGCAGAACTTGCGGAAGCTGCCCGGCTTCTCGGGGATCGTCACGGCGAGCACCGCTTCGCGCTGTTCGCCGATCTCGGCGCGCTCGGCGACGAAGCGCAGCCGGTCGAAATTCGTGTTTGCGCCCGAAGCGACCGCGACCAGAGTCTTGTCGCGCAGCTTGTGCTGGACCGCATAGGCCTTGGCTCCGGCCAGCGCCAGGGCGCCGGAAGGCTCGAGGATGGAGCGGGTGTCTTCGAACACGTCCTTGATCGCGGCGCAGATCGCGTCGGTGTCGACGAGCACGACTTCGTCGACCAGCTCCTGGCAGAGGCGGAAAGTCTCCTCGCCGACCAGCTTGACCGCGGTTCCGTCGGCAAACAGGCCGACGCTGTCGAGCGCAACGCGCTTGCCGGCCGCCAGCGACTGCTTCATCGCGTCGGCGTCGAAGGTCTCGACACCGATCACCTTGACCTCGGGCCGAACCCGCTTGATATAGGCCGCGACACCGGCGATCAGACCGCCCCCGCCGATCGCGCAGAACACCGCGTGGATCGGTTTCGTGTGCTGGCGCAGGATCTCCATGCCGATCGTGCCCTGGCCGGCGATCACATCGGGATCGTCGAAGGGGTGGACGAAAGTCAGCTTCTCCTCTTTCTCCAGCTCCTTCGCCTTCGCGTAGGCATCATCGAACGAAGCGCCGCAGAGCACGACTTCACCGCCGCGGGCGCGCACCGCATCGACCTTGATCGCCGGAGTCGTCTCCGGCATCACGATCACGGCCCGCGTGCCGAGCTTCTGCGCCGACAGCGCGACGCCCTGGGCGTGGTTGCCCGCCGACGCGCAGATCACGCCGCGCTTCAAGGCCTGGGGCGAGAGCTTGGCGATCTTGTTGTAGGCGCCGCGGATCTTGAACGAGAACACCGGCTGCATGTCTTCCCGCTTCAGGTAGATGCGGTTGTGGCTGCGGGCGGAGAGGTTGGGCGCGAAGTCGAGGGGAGTTTCCACCGCCACGTCGTAGACGCTGGCGTTGAGGATGCGTTCGAGGTAATCGTTCTGCATGCTGCCTGCCGGTGAACCAGGGGAAGCCGTTCACGGTAGCAGCCGAAGGGCCGCACCATCAAGGAGCGGATCCCGGGTGTGGTTTCCGTGCCCAGCCCAAGAAGAGCTGCGGCCCCCGCCTCGCTATACTGAGCGGCTATCCAGCTGCCTCCGAGTCCCGCCATGATCCAGCGCCTCAATCCCACTGCCCGCTATGCCGATGCCGTCGCGCACCAGGGCATCGTCTACGCCGTTGAAGTCCCGGCCACCGAAACCGACGACATCGCGACCCAGTCCCGCGAAGTGCTCGAAGCGCTGGAAGCCACTCTGGCCCTGTCGGACAGCGGCAAGGACAGGCTGCTGATGGCCACCGTCTATCTGACCGACATCGCGGCAAGCTACGACGCGTTCAACGCCGAATGGGAGCGCTGGCTGCCCGCAGGCGCCGCGCCGGTGCGCGCCTGCGTCGAAGTCCGCGCGCTGACCCATCCGGGCTGGAAAATCGAGATCGCGGTCACCGCCGCGGTCGGCGAAGGCAAGGACTGAGCAAGGCGCTTTTCAGCGCACCGCCGGCAGCTCTTCGAGCGCCGGTCCCTCACCGAAGGCGTCGCGGATCGGTCTGAGGTTTTCGTGCTCGTGCGCGCAGACCGCCGGACTCTCCGGGCAGGTCGCGAGGAAATCGTGGCGGAAGCGCTCGAGCAGCCCCTGGTCGTGCAGCACCGTCGCGAGCACGTTCAGCGCGTCGATCCGCTCCCGATAGACGCCCGGCTTCACACCCGCCCCGTAGAACAGCGCCCCTCCCTTTAGCCGTCCGTGCGCCGAGGCTTCTCCGCCATCGCCCGGTGCGAATTCATCGAAGGTCACGATCAGCAGGCTGTTGTGATGGACGGCCCATTCCGCGTAGGGGGCGATGTGGGCCGAGAGCCAGGCATCGGCTTCGGCAAGCGATCCGCTACGCCCGGCGTGCAGTTCATTCGGGATCAGCAGCGCGACGGTCGGCAGCTTCGCGTAAGCGAGGGGTTTGCCCTGCGCGTCGAGCGCAAAACCGCGCCAGTGCCGGCCCTGCTGATCGGTCGTCGGCAGGAAACCGAGATTGGCCTCGGGAGGCAGCAGGAAACGCCTGCGGCTCTCGGGGATCTCGCGGCTCGCACCGGGCAGCGCGATCCAGTTGATCGCCGGATTGTGCTTGCGGCGGTAGAAGTCCATGCCGGCGATCGGGTCACCCGGCTCGTCCCAGTAGGGATTGGGAAGGTTCTCGGCGAAGCTCGCAAAGCTCTTGCCGGCTTCGCGCAGCGCGGCGCCCAGGTTCGCGGTCGGAAAAGGCCGCCAGTCGGCAGGAATCAGACGGTTACCGACACCGTGAGGCGTTTCGCTCTTTTTGGCCAGCAGGCGATTGCCCGAGCTCGTCAGACTGACTTCTCCGATATAAGGCGAAGCCTTGTCCTCGAACCAGGGCGGCAAAACCCCCTGATTGCTGCCCGAAAAGAGGTAGAGCTGGCTGGCCTGGCTGGGGCGAACGGGAAGGGGCGCATTGACTCCCGGAGTGCCGCGCCGGTAGGGGGTCTCGGTCGGCCCGAAATTGACGAACTTCGCGCCGTGCGCGGGATCGTCGGCCAGGCGGTTGATCAAGGCGAGGGAGGGATTGCCCCAGATCCGCTCGGCCCCGCCCACTTCGGCGGAACGGTTTTCAAGGGCTACGATCACGATGTGATCCCAGGCTCGGGCCTGTGCGGCTGAGCTCAGGCAACACAGAAACAGGGCGGGCAACAGACTTTTGAACATTCTCATCGGCAGTCATCGAGAAGGAAAGGGAGTCTAGCCCGATCTCAAAAAAGGCGGACAGGGGTATCGTTGCTGATCCATTTTTTCGGGAGTGCTCATGAACAAGCTGATCGCCATCGCCGCCGCGCTGATCCTCGCTACTTCGACCGCCTTCGCCGCGCCGAGCGAAAAGGATTCCGCGGGAGGCCTGAAGGAAGCGCTGACTCAGGGCGCGGGAAGCGCAGTCTCGCTGCTCGGTCGCAAGGACGGCTTCCTGGCCAATCCCAAGGTCCATATCCCTCTTCCCGACAGCGCGCGCCAGGCCGAAAAGCTGCTGCGGCTGATGGGCAAGGGCGAAGAGCTCGATGCGCTCGAAACCGCGATGAACCGCGCCGCCGAAGCCGCGGTTCCGCAGGCCAAGACCCTGCTGATCTCGGCGGTCAAACAGATGAGCTTCGATGACGCGCGCCAGATCCTGACCGGGGGCGAAGGCGCGGCGACCCGTTATTTCCGCAGCAAGACCGAAGCGACGCTGACGACCCAGTTCCTGCCCATCGTCAAGCAGACGACCGGAAGGTTCAAGCTCGCCGGGCAGTACAACGATCTGGCCGGCAAGGCTTCGGCGATGGGCCTGCTCAAGCCCGAAGACGCGTCGGTCGAACGCTATGTGACGCGCAAGGCACTCGACGGCCTCTATCTGCTGATCGCCGAAGAGGAGAAGAAGATCCGTGAAAACCCGCTCGCGGCAGTCGGCAAGCTGGCCAGGCTGGTCTTCGGCAGCCTCTGAGGCGCGTCAGAGCAGCACTTCGCCGCGGGCAAAGATCACGGCTCCGCCGCCGACCCGCACCGCGGTGATCACGCCATCGCACTTCTCCGCCTCGAGTTCGAGGCGGCTGGGCCGGCCCATGTCGACACCCTGCTCTATCGTCCAGGCGAGCCGTGCCTCCCGGGCTGGCACGCGACTGGCGAGCAGAGCGCCCAGCGCGACAGCGGCCGATCCGGTGGCCGGATCCTCGATGATGCCCAAGGCCATCCCGAACAGGCGCGCGTGCAGAAGCTCGGGCGTCTCCGGGTAGATCAGGTAGATTCCGCGCGCTCCGTAACCGGGCAGGGCTGCCATTGCAGCGCCATCGCCGCGGGCGCGGGCAAGCGCTTCGCGGCTCGCAAGTTCGACGCAGAGAAAGGGCGAACCGCAGGAGGCGATCGCGGCGCCCGGAACGATATCGGCAAGCTCCAGCCCGATCATCGCGGCGATTTCAGGATCGGGGGGCGCGGCGAGAAAGCTGGGCGCCTCGGCCGCGGTCAGCTGGGCCGAAACCGGACGACCACCGCGAACCGTCAGCCGGACCGGAACCGGGCCGACGCCCTCTTCGAGCACGATCGTGCTCACTCCTTCAGGAGTCGGAATCCGCCCGAGGCTGGCCAGCGCGATCGCGACACCGACGGTCGGATGGCCGGCGAAGCGAAGCTCCTGGGCCGGAGTGAAGATCCTCACCCGCGCCGTGTGCGCGGCATCCTCGGGCGGCAGCACGAAGATCGTCTCCGAGAGGTGCATCTCGACCGCGATCTTCTGCATCGTGTCGGCTGAAAGCCTCCCCGCATCAGGAAAGACGGCCAGCGGGTTGCCCGTCAAAGCGGTATCGGTAAAAACATCGACGATCAGATAGGGCAGGGACATCGGAACTCCTCAAAGTCTCCCGCGATTATCCTCCGGGTACTCAAAGCGTGCGACGGTTCGCGGCGGCATTCGCCTGGGCAATGCGCGAGGCGTCGCGGTGGCCGATCACGACGATCCTGGGCAGCGGCGCTTCGGCGCGGGGCAGCCGTTTGGCAACGACGACGATCCGGGCGACCGGCGCTTCGGCGGCCCAGGCCTGGCCCATCCCGCCGAGCGCAGCAAAGCCGGTCAGCGCAAAAGCGAGCGTGCGAATGGATGTCTTCATGGCTGTCTCCTCGTTTTTCAGTGCTGTCAGTATCGAAGCGGGGAGAACAGAGCGCAGTCGGTTTGCGACGCGCTGCCGCAGAAGCCGAATGAAATGCAGCCAAACGCGACAGATGGTGTAGTTTATGGATAGGCGAAGCGAAATCGCGCAGCCCGCGCGGGCCTGCAGAGGAAGCCGTGCGAATGCGATGAAGTCGGGCACAAAAACGCGGACCGTGCGATGATCGCGCCCGGGCAAAAGTTCCACACACCGAGAACCCTTGCCCTTTGATGCTGGAACGTGCTCCGATCTGGCTTTCCGGGCTGTTCCGGCGTTTGATACCCGCGCTGCGGTGTCGTCATTGCAGCGCCTGAACCGGAGCACTCACCATGACAAGCAAGCTTGCCGCGACGCCCGAATCCCCTGCCGCCGTGATCTCTGAAAAAGACTTGCTCGCGATGCCGGAAGAGGACTACATGAATCCGGCTCAGCTCGCGTTCTTTCGCGCGCTGCTCCTCAGGTTGAAATCCGAGCTGCAGGCCAACGCCGATGCAACCGGCGTGAACCTGAAGGCCACGGTACCCGAAGCCGACCCGAACGACCGCGCCTCCCAGGAAGAAGAACACGCACTGGAACTGCGTGTGCGCGATCGCGAACGAAAGCTGCACCAGAAGATCGATGAAGCGATCCGCCGGATCGACAGGGGTGAATACGGCTGGTGCGAGGAAACCGGTGAGCCGATCGGCCTGAGCCGCCTGATCGCCCGCCCCACCGCAACGCTGAGCCTGGAAGCCCAGGAGCGACGGGAGCAACGTCAGAAGATGCAGGGCGGCTGATATGAGCAGCGTTCGCCCGAGGGTGCGCTACTTCTTGCGCGCCCGCGGGTGAGCCTGGTCATAGACTTTGGCCAGATGCTGGAAATCCAGGTGCGTATAGATCTGGGTCGTTGCGATGCTGGCGTGACCCAGCAACTCCTGAACCGCCCGCAGATCGCCCGAGGACTGCAGCAGGTGACTCGCGAAGCTGTGTCGCAGCATGTGCGGATGCACAGCCAGGCCTTGCCCGCTCGCCTGAGCCCATTTCTTCAGTGCCAATTCGATTCCGCGCGGCGAGATCCGCCCCCCACGCGTATTGACAAAAAGCGCCGCCTCGGCGCTTGCGGCAAACTTCTCCCGCTCGACCAGCCAGGCGTCCAGCGCCTCGCGCGCGAGCCGTCCAACCGGAACCGTCCTCGTCTTCGCACGCTTGCCGAGCACGGTGACTTCCCCTTGTGCAAAGCTCGAACGCGCTTCGAGATCCAGCGCCGCGAGCTCGGACAAGCGCAGACCTGACGAGTAGAAGAGCTCGAACATCGCGCGATCGCGCGCCGCGAAACCGTAGCCGGGCCGCGCGTCGAGCAGGGCCTGGGCCTGTTCGACCGAAAGCGCGTCGGGCAGCGGTTTCGGCGATTTGGGCGCGCGCAGCCCGATCAGCGGATTGTCGACACAACCCCCCTTGAGCGCCCACCAGCCGAAAAACCCGCGCCAGGCCGAGAGCTGCCGCGCGATCGAACGACCAGAGAGTCCCTGGCCGTGCAGGCGGGCGACATAGCGGCGGAAGTCGTGCAGCGACAGGGTAGCGAGTTCTCGCCCCGCCGCGAGCGTCAGCAGCGATTCGAGGTCGCGGCGGTAGGCTTCGAGCGTCTTCGGGCTGAGCCTGCGCTCAAAGCCCAGCAGATCCAGCCAAGCCAGCATCGGCGCGCTCAGCTCAGGGCGCTCGGAGGCTTCAGCCATCGATAGAGAAAACCCGGCCCATGCAGACGATGTCATCATAGCGATCGCCGTCGCGGGCAGCCCGCCGTTTGAGACCTTCGCGGACGAAGCCGAACTTCTCGTACAGATGGAGCGCCCGGGCATTGCTCGCCCGCGCCTGCAGCTCGACGCGCTCGAAACCGCGTGTCCGGGCAGCGGCGATCGCGGCGGTAATCAGGGCATGGCCGATTCCGCCGCCCCGGTACTCGGCCAGAACACCGAGCCCCATCACTCCGACGTGCGCATAGAGCGGCCGCCCCTCGGGCAGGATGTCGCACCAGCCGACGACGCGTCCGTCGGCGACCGCGACGAGCTGGGGATAGCCTTGCTCGATCGCTTCGCGCACATAGGCAACCGTGCCGTCGAAGGGGAATGCTTCGAACGCGGACAGATAGAGCCGCTCCAGCGCGACCGACTCGACCGCGGCATGAAAGCCGACGATGTCGTCCTCGGTGATCTGCCGAACGACATAAGCGCTCATCGCCGCCTCAGCCGACATAGCGGATCAGCGCCGAGCTGACCAGTTCGGCGATCCGTGCGACGTAGAGCGTGCCCATCTCGGGAAAGAAGCGCTTCGGATCCTCGCTGCCGAGCACGAGCATGCCGAAAGCGACTCCGTCACGGCGCAGCGCCATCAGCGTCACCGAGCGGACGTGCTCGCCGGCTTCGCCGAGCCAGCCCAGCACCTCGGGCTGATTGGCCGGACCGCAGTAGGGATGGCGCAGATCGGCCGCGAAAAAGCGCAGCTCCTCAGAGACCGGCGCGAACTCTTCGGTGTCGCGGGTGATGATGCTGTTCCAGATCCGCAGTGCGACGTGCGGCACGGCGAAATCGTCGATGAGGTGGGAATCGATCGCGCGGCAGACCGCTTCGATGCTGTTCGCTTCGAGCAGACTCAGCGAAAAGCGGTGCACCCGCTCGCCGATCACGTCGTTCTCCTCGCCGAAGCGGACCAGTTCCGCCGTCTTCTCCTGCAGCCTCTGCAGCTTTTCGCGCAGCAGCTGGAGCTGGCGCTCGGTCAGCGAGATCGCCTGTCCAGTATCCGGATGAGGAACCGAGATCCTGGACAGCAGCTCGGGCTGCTCGTTGAAGAATTCCGGGTGGGCCAAGAGCCACGCGGAGACATCCTGTTCTGTCATGTTCTGCAACCTTGAAAGACGCTCAGGCGATCTCGATCTCGCCTTCAAAGACGGTCGTCGCCGGGCCGGTCATCATGACCGGCTGGCCCGGACCGTCCCAGGCGATCTCGAGCTCGCCGCCGTGGGTCTGAACGCGGACCGGACTCGTGAGCAGACCGCGGCGGATGCCGCTGACGACCGCCGCGCAGGCGCCCGTGCCGCAGGCCAGAGTCTCGCCGGCAGCGCGCTCGAAGACACGGAGTCTGATCGAATGCGCATCGACGATCTGCATGAAACCGGCATTGACCCGGGCCGGAAAGCGCGGGTGGTGTTCGATCAGCGGCCCCTGGATCGCGACCGGAGCGGTATCGACATCGGCGACGACCTGGACAGCATGGGGGTTGCCCATGCTGACCGCGCCGATCGTGATCGTCTCGCCGGCCACGTCGAGCAGCTGCTCGGGCGCATCGGAGTCGGACAGGAAAGGAATGCGGGCGGGCTCGAGCACCGGCGCGCCCATGTTCACGGTCACGAGGCCACTATCGAGCAGGCGCGGCGAGATGACTCCGGCCAGCGTTTCGACGCGGATCTCGTCCTTGTCAGTCAGCCCCTTGTCGCGGACATAGCGGGCAAAACAGCGCGAACCGTTGCCGCACTGCTCGACTTCGCCGTCGATGTTGAAGATGCGGTAGCGAAAATCGACGTCGGGCAGACGGGACGGCTGGACGATCAGGATCTGGTCGCAGCCAATGCCGAAGCGGCGGTCGGCGATGATGCGCGCCCGTTCGGGCGTGATCTCGAAAGCCTGGCGGATCGCGTCGATGACGACGAAATCGTTGCCCAGACCCTGCATTTTCGTGAAACGGATTTTCATCGTCTGATTGTCCCACACCTGGAAGCCGGCGCGCACTCACAGGTCTTTCCGACTCTATGCGAAATTCATTAGACTGCGGCTTTCTCAGCAGAGGCGAACATGCGCAGGATTTCGCAAACCGAACTCGATACCGCCGTCGAGCGCGGAATACTGAGCGCCGCATCGGCCGACGCGCTGTGGTCCTTCCTATCGGACCGGCAGGAGGCCGATCAGACGCCCCGCTTCGACTTCACCCATGTCCTCTACTACCTCGGCGGCATGCTGGCGATCGGCGCGATGTCGCTATTCATGACTCTGGGCTGGGAGAGATTCGGCGGCTGGGGCATCTTCTTCATCGCGCTCGCCTACATGGGCGTCGCGCTGGGCCTGGCGCGCCGCTTCGAGCGGGAAAACCTGCTCGCTCCGATGGGCATCATGGCCACGCTGTTCGTCGTGCTCGTTCCGCTCGCAGTCTGGGGTCTGCAGAACGCTTTCGGGCTGTGGCCGCCGGGCGGCCATGACGCCTATCGCGACTACCACGCCTGGATAGACTGGCGCTGGATCACGCTCGAAGCGGCGACCCTCGTCGCAGGAGCACTGATGCTGTGGCGCTGGCGCGCCCCCTTCCTGGTGCTGCCGGTCGCGGTCACGCTGTGGTACATGAGCATGGACCTGGCAGTCTTCTTCGCCGGCGCCGACACCGCGCATTACAACAGCGGGCTATGGGAATTCCGCCAGTGGTTCTCGCTCGGCTTCGGTCTGGCGATGCTCGCCTTCGCACTGCTCGTCGAACTGCGCAGCCGCGGCGGACGCGACTATCCGTTCTGGCTCCACCTGTTCGGGTTGATCACTTTCTGGGGCGCGCTGAGCTCGATGCATTCGGATCTGCTCTCGGGCAAGCTCACCTATCTCGCGATCAACCTCGCGCTGATCGTCTTCGGTGCGCTGCTGGTGCGCAGCATGTTCGCGGTCTTCGGCGGCCTGGGCACGGCAATGGTGCTGGGCGATCTGGCCTGGCGCTACTTCAAGGACAGCTGGCTCTTCCCGATCGCGCTGACCGCGATCGGCCTCGCCGTCGTCTTCGCCGGAGTCGCCTGGAAACGCCGCGCGCGTGAGCTCAGCGAAGGACTGCGCGACCTGCTGCCTGCGGAGCTCGCCGAGCTTCTCGCTGCGCGCCAGAGAGCGCGCTGAGGCTCAGTAAAAGCCCGGCTCGCCTTCGGGCCGGGTCTTGAAGCGCTTGTGCACCCAGTAGTACTGCTCGGGCATCGCGAGCACTTCGCGCTCGATCGCCTGGTTCATCCGCAGCGTGTCGGCCACCTCGTCGCCGCTCGGAAAATCTTCCCACGGCGCGCTGATCGTGACCGTATAGCCGCGTCCCCACGGCTTCATCCTGACGATCGCGCTGACCACTTTCGCGCGTGCCATCCGCGCGATCCGCGGCAGACCGGGAACCGTCGCGGCGGGCACACCGAAGAAGGGCACGAAGATCGAATCGCGCGGCCCGAAGTCCATGTCCGGCAGGTAGTAGAAGATCCGCCCGCCTTCGCGCAGCTTCTTGACCGCGCCGCGCACGCCTTCCTGACGCGAGAGCAGGAACTGGTCGCCGAAGCGGCTGCGTCCGTGGAACAGCCACTTCTCGAGGATTTTGTTCTTCTGGGACGAATAGATCGACACGCTGTTCACTTCGGTCGCGAGTCGGGTCGCCGCAGTGTCCAGCGCACAGAAGTGCGGCACGAGCAGGATCACCGGCGTACCCTCGCCGAGCAGCTTATGCACTTCCTCCAAGCCTTCGACCTCGACGAGGCGGCGGATCCGCTCGCGCGAACCGAACCAGAGCAGACCGCGTTCGAGGAAGCTGCGCGCGACACACATGAAGTGACGACGGGCCAACTTCGCACGCTCGGCCTCGGTCAGATCAGGGAAGCACAGGCGCAGATTGGTCAGCGTGACGCGGCGACGCGGCGCGACGAGCCAATAGAGCAGCCAGCCCAGGGAATTGCCGACCGCGGCCTGAACGGGCAGCGGCAGCCAATGCAACAGCCAGACGAAAACGACGACCAGATGGCTCATCAGAGCGACTCCACTTCAGGGCCGGGGACTCCGGCCGGTGTCTTGTATCGGTCGTAGCCCCACAGGTACTGACCGGGACAGCTGAGGATCTGGCGCTCCAGCGCCGCATTGAGCGCCGCGACCCGCTCGGGCAGTGGCGCATCGGGCAACTCCAGCGGCTCGGCGCCAAAGTGGAAACCCCGGCCCCAGGGAAGCCGGCGGGCGAAGACGATGAAAGGCGCGGAACCGCCGCTGCCGGCGAGCTTCGCGGCCAGCGTCATCGTATAGGCCGGGCGACCGAAGAAGGGCGCCCAGACCCCCTCGCCGGCCTGTGGCACCTGATCGGGCAGGATGCCGATCGCCTCGCCACTGCGCAGCGCCTTCAAGAGCGCGCGCACGCCGCTCGAATCGGCTGGCACTGCGCGCATCCGGCCGCGGTTGCGACCGACATCCATCAAGGGGGCCAGGATCGCCTTGCGCGGGCGGCGGAAGAGCACCGTGATCGGTCCGCCAGCGACCGAATAGTATTGGGCCGAGATCTCGAAGCTGCCCAGATGGGGTGTCACGAAGACGATGCCACGACCCGCCGCGAGCGCCGCCTCGACCTTGTCCCAGCCCGAAGTCGAGCGAACCGCCCGGGCGAGCTGATCCTGGCTGCGCGTCCAGACCCAGGCGGTTTCGAGCGAGGCCTTGCCGGGTTCGACGATCGCCGAAAAGAGCTCCTTGGAGCGCGGCGGACGGCCTAGCGCAGTCCGCAGATTGCTCATCAACTCCCGCCGGTAGCCGGAGGCGAAGAGCCAGACCAACAGGCCCAGCAAGGCACCGAGCAGGTGGAGGACGAGGAGGGGCAAGGCGCCGAGCAGGCGGAATATGGCGTTCACGTGGCGAGAAATCTAGCTAAGCAAATACCTGGAGGGGTTTGACTGGGGTTTTGACGCGGATGGATAATAGCCGAATCGCCGAGTTAAACGACAACTTGCAGGGCGGCCTATAAATACTGCTAAAGCGTCGCCCGCTCACAAACCCCTGAGTCGGCCGCGACGGCAGATGAAGGGGTTTTGTTTTTTGGAGAGCACATGAGCAACGATTTTCTCTTCACCTCCGAGTCCGTCTCGGAAGGCCACCCGGACAAGGTAGCCGACCAGATCTCGGACGCCATCCTCGACGCGATTCTGGCCCAGGACAAGTATGCCCGGGTTGCAGCCGAAACGCTGTGCAACACCGGCCTGGTGTTGCTGGCCGGCGAAATCACGACCCACGCGAACGTCGACTACATCCAGGTCGCCCGCGACACGATCCGCCGGATCGGCTACGACAACACCGACTACGGCATCGACTACAGGGGCTGTGCGGTTCTGGTCGCCTACGACAAGCAGAGCCCCGACATCGCCCAGGGCGTCAACAAGGCCTACGATGACCAGCTCAACACCGGCGCCGGCGACCAGGGCCTGATGTTCGGCTACGCCTGCGACGAGACACCGCAGCTGATGCCCGCGCCGATCTGGTACGCCCACCGCCTCGTCCAGCGCCAGTCCGAACTGCGCCGCGACGGCCGCCTCGACTGGCTGCGCCCGGACGCGAAGAGCCAGGTCACTTTCCGCTATGTCGACGGCAAGCCCCACTCGATCGACACGGTCGTGCTCTCGACCCAGCATTCGCCCGACGTCTCGCAGGAGACGATCCGCGAAGCAGTCATCGAGGACATCATCAAGTCGGTGATCCCGGCCGAGCTGCTCAAGGACACCAAGTACCTCGTGAACCCGACCGGTCGCTTCGTTGTCGGCGGCCCGCAGGGCGACTGCGGCCTGACCGGCCGCAAGATCATCGTCGACACCTACGGCGGCGCCTGCCCGCACGGCGGTGGTGCGTTCTCGGGCAAGGATCCGACCAAGGTCGACCGCTCGGCCGCCTACGCGGCCCGCTATGTCGCGAAGAACATCGTTGCGGCCGGCATCGCCCGTCAATGCCAGGTGCAGGTCTCCTACGCGATCGGCGTTGCACGCCCGATCAACGTGACCGTCTATACGGAAGGCACGGGCGTGATCCCCGACGAGAAGATCGCCGAGCTGGTCCAGCAGCACTTCGATCTGCGCCCGCGCGGCATCATCCAGATGCTCGACCTGCTCCGCCCGATCTACGAGAAGACCGCCGCCTACGGCCACTTCGGTCGCGACGAAGCCGAGTTCACCTGGGAAGCAACCGACAAGGCCGCAGCACTGCGCGCAGCGGCAGGGCTTTAACGGGGTTTCGCAGAGCACTGCTCTGCGCCGTTAAAGCCGGCCCGATGTGCAAATCGGGCCGTAGAACTGAAGTGGGAATTCGCGAAGCACTGCTTCGCGCCACTAAATCCGGTTCGGCATGCAGACCGAACCGTGGGATTTGCCGTGGAGTTTCGCGAAGCACAGTCTCGAGAGGGTCCGCACCGAAGGAGTGGATCCTCCTCTTTCTGCGCTCGCACCGGCCTTGGGCTGTCAGGCCGCGGCCAGAACCCCAACGCCCTGCACTGCGGTGCCATTCAACGCTGACATATCGATGACCCGCTCAGCCATCTTTATCGTCTCGGGCCGGTGGGCGATGATGATCCGGGTCAGGCTGAGGCCGGCGATCGAATCGTTGACGAGGCGCTCGCGCGCGACATCGAGGTGGCTGGTCGCCTCGTCGAGCACCAGCACTTTCGGCAGGCGATAGAGAGCCCTTGCCAGCAGCAGCCTCTGCTTCTGTCCGCCCGACAGGCTCGAACCCATGTCGCCGATCAACGTATGAAAGCCCATCGGCATTTTGACGACGTCCTCATGGACGGCGGCGAGGCGGGCCGCATCCTGGATCCGCGCGAGATCGATCCGGTCGTCAAAGTTCGCAATGTTGTCCTGCAGTGATCCCGAGAAGAGCTGGTCGTCCTGCATCACGACGCCGAGCAATTTGCGCCAGTTCGCCGCTCCGAGCTGGCTCAAGGGCAGGCCGCCGACCTTGATGACCCCCTCGCTCGGTTCGGCCAAGCCCAACAGAAGCTTGACCAAGGTGCTCTTGCCGCAGCCCGAGGGGCCGACGATTGCGACGTGCTCGCCCGCCTCGATCTTCAGGTTCAGATGGCGCAGAACCCAGGGTTCGCGCTCGCCGTAGCGGAAACTGACGTCCTCGAATTCAATGCTCGTTTCAACGAGGCTCGCCGTGTCCAGCGCCAGCGGCAGACTGCCATCAAGCTTCTCCTGGTCAGTCAGCACGATGTCGGCGAGCCGTTCAACCTGAAGGTTCAGCATCTTCAAATCGATCGCCTTGTCGATGAAGCCGCTCATCCGGCCCGAGAACGAGTCCTTGTACGAGATAAAGGCCAGCAGCATCCCGACCGACAGCAGGTTGTCCATCGCGAGCTGCGCGCCCCAGTACAGCGTGACGAGGCTCTCGATGCCGAAGAGCAACGCGTAAGCGGTGCTAAAGCCGATCGTCATCTTCTGCGTGCTGACGTGGCGGTTCGTCGCCTGGACCAGCAGGTTCAGCCACTTGGCACGACGCTTCTCCTCCTGGCCACCGAGCTTGACCGACTGCACGCCGCGCAGCGATTCGAGGAAGTGGGTCTGCTCGCGCGCCGAGATCGCTAGGTATTCGCCGCTCGCGCGTCGTAGTGGAGCGTAGCTCGCGATCCGCAAGACCGCATAGAGCGCGATCGCGACCAGTGCAACGACGGCGAGCCGGGCACTATAGACGAACATCAGACCCAGCGTCAGTGCTGCGAATACGCCGTCGAGCAGCGCTTCGACGAGCGAGCCGGTCAGCGTCTGCTGGATCGTGTTCAGCGACTGGAAGCGCGAGACGATGTCGCCGGTGTGGCGGGTCTCGAAATACTTCATCGGCAGCCGGATCAGATGCCCCATGACCCGCGCCGACCACTGCACGTTGAGCTGGGTCGACAGCGCGAGCACGACCCAGCTCCGCGCGGCGGACACGACGACCTTCAAGAGCAGCACGAGCAGGAAGCCCAGGCCCAGCAAGCTCAGCAAATCCTTGTCGCCGGACACGATCGCGCCATCGACGATCCACTGGACGAAGAAGGGCGAGATCAGCGCGAAGACTTCGAGCGCGGCGGCGAGCAGCAGCATCTGCGCGAGACTGCGCTTCCAACCGACCGCGCGGCCGATCAGCTGCCGCCAGCCGATCGCTGGCGGAGCCTCCTTTTTCTGAAAACCCTCGGCCGGCGTCAGCTCCAGCGCGACGCCGGTGAAATGCTCGCTCGCCTCGCTCAAAGAAACCTTCCGTTCGCCCTGGGCCGGGTCGTGGATCAGGATTCCCTTCGCCGAGGCCTTGAGCAGCACGACGAAGTGGTTCAAATCCCAGTGCAGGATGCACGGCGTCTTGAGCTGATCGAGTTCGTCCAGCTCCAGCCTTAGCGGCCGGCTCGCAAAGCCCAAGGCGGAGGCGATCTGCATCAGATCGGCCAGGGTCGCGCCGCGCAGCGACAACGAGAAGCGGGTGCGCAATTCCGCGAGTTCGACCTCGTGGCCGAAATGCGCGGCAATACCGGCAAGACAGGCGAGGCCGCATTCGGAGGCGGTTGTCTGAAAAGACAAAGACATAAGCGTCAGACTCACTTCTTTCAAGCGAACGGGTTGATCATGTGCAACAGCATCTGCAAGCACAGAAACGCCATCTCTTTCGGGTCCGGGCACTCGCCCAGCAACGCGTCCAGCTGCTCCGGTGTCAGTTTCATGTAACGCCTCCTTGCCCCAGGGGGCTATCTTCTCAGAGGTCAGTTACACAGTTCAATTTGCAGACTCTAGATCAATTAGACCGCTCTATTCTCAGGCTTGAGCTCAGCGATGCAAAAAGACATTCTTTACATATACCCAGATCGCACCATAAAACGCAAAAGCAACAAAGAATATTATGGCCAGAGTGCCAAAATCCATCCAATCAACATCAATAGTTGATTCAGAAATGTGGATTACAGCAATAGCTGAAATCGTTGAAGCCACGCTTAATACAAAAAACAACCGCAGGCGATTTATTTTTCCCTTTTCAGCAAAATCCACCAGTTTTTCTGAAATTTTGTCATTTAGCATATTCACACCTTCTGCCATGAATACCTGAACGGCCTATAGCCATTCAGGTATTTTCTATAGTCTATCCTGTCATTTCATTTTGACAGATACCTGTAAAACCTGCTCCCAATGGCCCATCCACATCCAAAAGAAACTCCAAGCGCGGCACCCGCTGCTGCCCCAAGCGCAGTAAGGCCAAGAGCCGCAGTGGCAGTCCCTCCCGAGCTAATCGCAAAAGAGAGTCCCATACCTCCACCGATTGCACCTCCTAAAGTGGCTCCAGTTTGAACGGCATTACCTCCACCGGAAACGAGTTCAACGTCATACATCGAAAGCGTATCCATGACGAAAATCCTCAAATTGGAAGTTGACAATCACCTCCGCGTGTCCGCGGCCCTTTGCCTCGTCGTTGCGCACCGCCGAGTCAAATCCGTCCCGTCAGGCTGTAGAGCGGCTCGAATACCCACTCGATCAACCTGCGCGTGTCCTGTTCGATGTCCGCCTCGACCAGCATGCCAGCGGTCAGGGGCGTCGCCTTTCCGTAGGTGCTGACCTGTTGTTTGGCGAGGCGGACCGAGATCCGGTAGAGCCCTTCGGCGTTCTGCGCATTGGGCAAAGTCGGGGGCAGATCGGCCGCGGCGAGTTGGCTGCGTGACACGGTCGCAACGATGCCGCGGTATTGGCCGAACTTCTGATAGGGATAAGCTTGGTAGCGCAGCCGCACGCTCTGGCCCGGCTCGACGAAGCCGACCGCGCGCGAAGTCAAAAAGAGCTGGGCTTCGAGCTTGGCGCCGGCTGGCAGCAGCGTCGCGAGCGGTTGATTGCCGACGCTCTGCCCGACTTCGGCGAGCAGATTCGTCACGATGCCGTCGGCCGGCGCGGTGATCGCGTAGCGGTCGCGCGCGGCCGCTTCGCTGTTTTCCTGGGTCAAGGTCGCGAGATTGCGGTCGATCTCGGCGAGCTGGCTCTCGGTGCGGGTCGGCAATTGGCGCAGATCGTCCTCGCTCGCGGCGATCTCGCGCAGCAGGGACGAGCGGGTGCGCTCGGCGCCGGCCAGCCGGGCCTGAAGATCGGTCAGCTCTTCGTCGGTCTGCTGGACCGCCTGTTCGCTGACGAAGTGCGCGGCGGCCAGCTGCCGCTGGCGCTCGCCATTTTTCCGCGAATAGGCGATCCGGGTCTGGATCAGCGCCGACTCGCGTTGGGCCTGCTGCAGCTCGACGTGCATCTGCGCGAGGCGCCGGATGAGCGCGTCGCGGGACTGCTGGGTCAGCCGCGCGGTGGTTTCCTTCTCGCGCAGCAAGGAAAGCTTCTTGTCCGCATAGCTGCGCTCCAACACGTCGGCCAGCCGCTCGCCCGAACCCGCGCCGAGCCGCCGCTCGTCGGCGAGCACCGCGAGAACCTGACCCTTGCGGACGAACTCGCCTTCATGGACGCGCAGCTCGGTGACGACTCCGGCCGCAGGGGCTTGGATTCTCAAGGCGCCGCCCAAGGGCACCAGCACGCCGGCCGCGGTGGTCCGCTTCGTGTAGTGACCGAGGAAGAGGAAGGCGAGGATTGCCGCCGCGACCGCCGCCGCGCCCCAGGCGAGCAGCCAGCCCGCCAGCGGCCGAGCCAGCATGATGTCTCCATGCAGGCGGTCGGTCTGGGCTGCGAGTGCTTCGGGGCGGAAGAAGGCCATGACGAAGACCCATCCACTTATGACAAAAACTTACATCTACTCATAGTGCTTAGCCTGCTAAGTGCGAGTCGACTCGCCTGGGTTTGCGTGACAAATTTCACAGGCACAGTCAGAAGACCATGATCACCCCGTGACCTATTCCACATTACCGCCCAAACAGCCTTTGATTTGTTGAGGAAATGTGCTGTAGCAGATCCCGTCGCAGCAGTTTTCTAGGCATCGAAGCGATCGATGTTGCGATTGAGCAGCCCGAGGCACAAGCTGAAAGCGAGCGTGCCAGCAATCTGTTCCCCCGACCTGCAAGGGCCATGCGCAGCGAAACTCAGCCCTCTCAAATCGCAGCTAAGCTCGCCCACACACTGTCGTCGAAATCCAGCCCCCTTCCGTCAACTCCAGCCTCATCAGAAGGATTTGATTTCTCTGCCCCCTGCATGAGAAGTGCACAACCCGAACAGCGCGATGCACACTTGCGCGCCGTCAAGCAAATCGCATCCATCCCTGTTCCGGAATACCGATTTGACATTACATTCGCAGCCTTTCACGACTCCCTGTTCGGACGAGGAAAGCCATGCTGCATCGCTCCATCCTGTTGCCCGTTCTACTGTCCGCAATCCTCTGCGCGTCCTGCGGTGGAGGGGGCAGCGAAGAAGCCTCGATTCCGACCACGAATCCCGGCGACGGCGTCCATTTCAACCCGAGCTATGGAACCAACGCGGCTTTCGTGCCGATCGGCAACGATTCGAGCGAAGCCGAGTTCTGCGCCGATCAGGGCAAGAGCCGCTGGAATGACTATCTGCTCGAGAACAACACCTGGAACAAGGGGACCGTCACAGGCTACACGAGCTGCATGACGATGAAGGCCGGCGTGGCCCCAGGCGTCAGCCCGAGCTGGCGCTGGAGCTGGCCGCTCTCGGGCGGCGATGCGGTTCGCGATTATCCGGAAGTGATCTTCGGCCAGAAGCCCTGGTATGCGAGCTCGACGACCGGGGCTCTGCCGCGCGTCGTCAATACGCTCGCGAGCGTCACCGCGCGCTTCGGAGCCCAGCTGGAGCATTCGAGCGATGGGGGCGGAAATTTCGCATTCGACATCTGGCTCACCACGTCGAAGAGCATCGCTCCCGGCGGGTCCTATCTTCCGCTGCACACCGAGCTGATGATCCTGCTCGACAACTGGGGTTCCTACCAGCCCGCCGGCAGCAAGATCGCCGAAGTAACGATAGACGGCGTCGTCTGGGAGCTCTATCACGCCACGGCGGGTTGGGGACCGTCGCCGTGGAGCTATGTAAACTACCTGCCCAAGACCCGCCTCACTTCGCCCTATCAAGTGAACATCCACCACTTCCTCGCCGATCTGAGCGCGCGCGGCCTGATCACCGGCAAGGAGTGGCTGGCCTCGGTCGAGCTGGGCACCGAGATCCTGGCAGGCAGCGGCAGCGCCAGCCTGCAAAACTACTCGGTTCAGGTGGAGCTCAATTAGGGTTTGCGGCCCTCCCACGACTGGAGCGAGGGCCGCAAAGCGTGGCGCGCGCAGCGAAAGGCTGATCTACGCTGAGCGCGGGGGCTTCGTGAAATCAATGCTCTGGGCTAGAATGCCTTCCCCTTCCGAGGAGCGCTGCGAGAGGTTTTCACCTCCCAGGCTCGGAACCCCATAGGCGCCAGCGCCATGGGCATGAACCGCGCTCACCTGTCCAACCCTCGCCGGGCTTGGGTAGCGTGAGCGAGCCGGCCTCCGGCACCGCACCACCACCCTCCCGGCCACACCGTTCAAGGAGTTCAGATGAACACCGTGGCTGACACCAAAGATTATGTGATTGCCGACCTGTCGCTCGCCGACTGGGGACGCAAAGAAATCCGCATCGCCGAGACCGAAATGCCCGGCCTGATGGCGATCCGCGAAGAATACGCGGCAAGCCAGCCCCTGAAGGGCGCACGCATCACCGGCTCGCTGCACATGACGATCCAGACCGCGGTGCTGATCGAAACCCTGGTCGCGCTGGGCGCTGAAGTGCGCTGGGCGTCGTGCAACATCTTCTCGACCCAGGATCACGCGGCAGCGGCGATCGCCGATCGCGGCATCCCGGTCTTCGCGATCAAGGGCGAATCGCTGGTCGATTACTGGAACTACACGCACCGGATCTTCGAGTGGCCCGACGGCGGCTTCTCGAACATGATCCTCGACGACGGTGGCGATGCAACGCTGCTGCTGCACTTGGGCGCCCGCGCCGAGAAGGACCTCTCTGTCATCGCGAAGCCGACCTGCGAAGAGGAAACGGTGCTGTTCGCGTCGATCCGCGCCAAGCTCGCGACCGATCCCGCCTGGTACTCGACCCGCCTCGCGCAAATCAAGGGGGTCACCGAAGAGACGACCACGGGCGTGCACCGTCTCTATCAGATGCACGAGCGCGGCGAGCTGAAGATTCCGGCGATCAACGTCAACGACTCGGTCACCAAGAGCAAGTTCGACAACCTGTACGGCTGCCGCGAGTCGCTGGTCGACGGCATCAAGCGCGCAACCGACGTGATGATCGCCGGCAAGGTCGCGGTGATCGTCGGTTACGGCGATGTCGGCAAGGGCTGCGCGCAGGCAATGCGCGCTCTGTCGGCCCAGGTCTGGGTCGTCGAAATCGATCCGATCTGCGCGCTGCAGGCGGCGATGGAAGGCTACCGCGTCGTCACGATGGACTACGCGGCCGACAAGGGCGACATCTTCGTCACGACGACCGGCAACGTCCGCGTGATCGCGCACGACCATATGGCCCGGATGCGCGACGAGACCATCGTCTGCAACATCGGCCACTTCGACAGCGAGATCGACGTCGCGTCGCTCGAAAAGTACCAGTGGGAAGAGATCAAGCCCCAGGTCGATCATGTGATCTTCCCGGACGGCCACCGGATCATCCTGCTCGCGAAGGGCCGCCTCGTGAACCTCGGTTGCGCGACCGGTCACCCGAGCTATGTGATGAGCTCATCCTTCGCGAACCAGACCATCGCCCAGATCGAGCTCTTCGCGCGGACCGAGCACTACCCGGTCGGCGTCTATACGCTGCCCAAGCACCTCGACGAGAAGGTCGCGCGCCTGCAGCTCAAAAAGCTCAACGCGCAGCTTTCGGTGCTGACGCCCGAACAGGCCGCCTACATCGGCGTGCCGGTCGAAGGTCCGTACAAGGCCGAGCACTACCGCTACTGATGCGCGCAGCCCTCCTTGCCGGGGCCGTCCTGCTGCTCGCCGCCTGTGTCGGCGAGCAGTGGGTCAGACTCACCCCTGACGAGCAGCGGAAACTCGCGACCCCGGGTATCCGCGTCAACGCGATCACGAGCGAAGCCGCACCGATCGTCGCCGACATGATGGCGACGACCGAAGCCGAAGTGCTGGCGACGGGGCGACCTCTGACAGCGGACGAGCTCGTGCTCGCCCGCTCGCTCGGCGTCGGCGAGCCGGAAAAAGTGCGGATCGCGATCCGCGAGACCTTCCCGGTACCGCGCGACGAGAGGCTGGTCCAGGCCGCCCGTGAATATGGTCTGGTCCTCGGCTCCGCGGACGAGGCCGGCCGGACCCAGGGCCATGCGATCCTCGTCAAGCCCGCTTTCGCGTCTTCGCGCCGGGTTCTCGCGCACGAGCTGGTCCATGTCGCGCAGTTCGAGCGTCTGGGCGGAATCGCGCCTTATGCGCGCGAGTATCTGATCGAGCTTCTCGTAGTCGGAGAGAAGCGCGCACCGCTCGAACAGGAAGCGACTGCCCGACAGGGAGGCTGACATGGCGATGAACTCGTTTCACGCACGCCAGGGCAAAGCGAAGCCGGCCAAGCCTGAGGCTGCGCCCGAACAACACCGGAAGCTGCGCGCCGACCAGCGCCTGGTCGCGGCCCACCTCGCCGCCTCGCGCAGCGCAGCCCAGAAGCTGATCGCGTCCGGGCGGGTGAGCTGGAGCGGCAGCGGCGCGACGAGGATCCTCGCCAAGGCATCCGAAATCCTTCCCGACGATGGCGAGTTCGCCGTCGATCCCGAAAACATCTGAGCGCCCAGGCGCACCGAGAGCCTCATGACCCAGGCCAGAACCTTCAGCATCGAACTGTTCCCGCCCGCAACCCAGGAAGGGCTTGAACGGCTGCGGCTTGTCCGCGCCCAGCTCGCCCAGCTCAAACCCGCCTTCTTTTCAGTCACCTATGGCGCCGGCGGCTCGACTCGCGAGCGCAGCATCGAAGTGGTTCGCGAGATCCAGAAAGAGGGCCTTCCTGCCGCGCCCCACCTGTCCTGCATCGGCGCGACCCGCGACAGCATCCGCGCCCAGCTCGCCGAGTTCACCGAGATGGGCGTACGGCGCATCGTCGCGCTGCGCGGCGACCTGCCTTCAGGCATGGCCGACCCCGGAGAATTCCGCTACGCGAACGAGCTGGTCTCCTTCATCCGCGAGGAGACCGGCTCACGTTTCCACATCGAAGTGGCCGGCTACCCCGAGTTTCACCCCCAGGCGCGCAACGCCGTCGACGACCTCGATGCCTTCGCGAACAAGGTCAGGGCCGGCGCGAATTCGGCGATCACCCAGTACTTCTACAGCCCGGATGCCTATTTCCATTTTGTCGAGGAAGTCTGGTCGCGCGGCATAGAGGTTCCGATCGTCCCAGGCATAATGCCGATCGCGAGCTTCTCGAAGCTGGCCCGCTTCTCGGACGCCTGCGGCGCCGAGATTCCGCGCTGGATGCGCCGTCGCTTCGAGAGCTTCGGCGACGACACGGCCAGCATCAAGGCTTACGGCCTCGATGTCGTGACCCTGCTCTGCGAACGCCTGCTCGAAGGCGGCGCCCCCGGCCTGCACTTCTACACGCTGAACCAGGCCGGTCTGACCTCGACGATCTGGCAGAGACTGGGATTGAGCTGAGTGGGTTGACGCGGGAATTCACGAAGCACTGCTTCGTGCCGCGACAACCGGTTCGGTGTGCAAACCGAACCGTGGAACTGACGCGGGGTATCGCGAAGCGCTGCAGGGTGGTTTCGCCGCTGGCAAACCACCGCCCCCGCCACCTCCCGTCGCGGCTATTCCCAGCCCGACGGCGCGGCGGCCTGCTCGCACTTGAGGCGATAGATCTCCCGCGTCTCCAGGCACACCGCAGTCAGCGCGCCGCCCCAGACGCAGCCGGTATCGATCGCGAGCACGCCATCTCCGTCGTGGTAGCCCAGCGCCGACCAGTGCCCGCAGACGATCGTGTGCGTCGTCGAGCGCCGGTCCGGAACCTTGAACCAGGGCAGAGCGCCGGCGGGCGCCGACGCGATCGGCCCCTTGTGCTTCAAGAGCATCTCGCCATCGGGCGCGCACATCCTCATCCGCGTCATCGCATTGACGATCACGCGCAGCCTATCGGCACCATGCAGATCATCGCTCCAACGGGTCGGCTTCGCGCCCCAGAGCCGGGTCAGGAACTCGACCCAGTGCGGCCCCTGCAGCGCCCCCTCGACTTCATGCGCGAGCTCGCGCGCCTGCCTCACCGTCCACGGAGCCAGCAGGCCCGCATGAACCAGCGCATGCTCGCCCTCGACGTGCATCAGCGGTCGATGGCGCAGCCAGGCGATCAGCTCCTCGCGGTCCGGCGCATCGAGCACGTCAGAGAGCGTATCGTCCCGCCCGCGCGGGATCGCGCCGCAAGCGATCGCGAGCAGGTAGAAATCGTGATTGCCCAGCACGCTGATCGCCTGTTCGCCGAGATTCCGGACGAAGCGCAGCGTGTCGGCATTGCGCGGCCCGCGGTTGACGAGGTCGCCCGCGAACCAGAAGCGGTCAGTGCGCGGATCGGCCCCGGCCGCGGCGAGCAGGCGGGGAAGGGGATCGAGGTGACCCTGGATGTCACCGATGACGAAACAGCTCATTTTTGGGGGAGGCTTCACGACGAAGCCTCACTATATACCCGCCCTCTCCGCTTCCGCGAAAGCCTGGGCACTGAAGCGCCGGTAGCTTGCCACTCGCCAGAGCCTGGCGCGGAAGAGCCCATCGCGCTCTGTTCGCGAAAACGGTGGAAATCTATGCTGAAAATGAGCTAGGGTGGATGTGCTGGATGAACAGGCCGTTTGCCGGAGTGAGCGCAGAGAAGTAGGTCGCGGAGGTTTGACGACGGGATGAGGGAGGAGCGGGCGAGAGTTGTCAGGGTGAGCGGGAAAGCGTGAAGCCGCTCACTCCTGCGAAAATCCGTCGGCTCGGGCGCTCAGCCAGCAGGTCCAATGAAGCTCGTCCTTTCCTCTGCACGGTCGCGCTGAGCGCGACCGCCGCGAACATCGGCGCCAGGGTTTCGCGATTCGTGTCTATGCGAGCGCCGGTGCAGTGCTGCTCTCGGTCGCAGTCGGCAGCGGAGTGGGTCTCGTCGTCAAATACATGCTCGACAAGCGCTATGTCTTCAGAGACTCATGCGCCTGATTTGCGTTCGGCCCGATCGCTCCGCGCCGAGGCACCCGTCCGTGAAGCCGCATTCATACCTCCAACCCTTGCCTTGCAAGGCAAGGCAAGGCAAAAGAACAGGCCCCGCTCCATGAGCCCCATTCTCTCAGGCGGTCTGCTTCGCCATCTCCTTGATGATGGTGTGCAGGATAGCCCTGAGGCAGCGGGATTCTCCCGCCATCGTGGCGGACAGAATCGGGTGCTCGCCAGCAATGACTGCATTTTCAGCTTCGACCTCGGCGTAAAGGTCTTCCGCTGCGCGAGTAATCCGACTGCGCAGATTTTCCAGCAAGCGCAGGGCCGTTCCCTTGGTCAAGTTCAGTGCCGCTCCAGCCTCCAGCAGCAACCCACGGTCGATATCCGAGAAGCGGTGAACGCCCAGAATGGGCCAGGCGAGTGCGGTTCGTTCCGGCCAGCCTCTTTTGTCGAAGGCGGTTGTGTCATAGGCGGCCACGCTGAGCAGATCGTAGAACGGCGCCAGCTCGACCCCTTCGTCAGAGGCCAAAAAGCTCAGATTCTTCAGGTGGGCATCGCCATTGCCGACGAGCACATTGAATACCAGCCAACCAAAGAGCCGGGTGCGAGCAAGCACCGGGCTGCGGCAGGCATCGGCCAGAGCAGCCAGACTCTCCATGCTGCCCTGGCTGTATTTAAAGCTGCGATCCAACCCCAGCAGTTGGCAGGCATCGATCACATGTCGACGTTGCCAGCCCTGGGCGCCCGGAACCCGATCGAAGCGGTCGATCAGATACACCGGCGACGGGACATAGCGACGGTGGACGTCCGGAACATCGAGCCCCAGGCGCTTGGCCAGACGCATCACAAACCATTCGTTGATCACGGAATGACGGTAGTCCTCATCCGGGTGATCAGGCTTCAGGATGTGGGTGGAAGGGGTGGCGCCTGCGGGTTCAAACAGCTCGCCCTCTTGCAGCACAACCGCCAGCTTGTGCTGTGCACCGGCCAGTGACATGCGTTTGATCGCCGCATGCGTCAGCGGGGCCTTGGGAAGCTGGCGGATCCTCGCATCCAGAGCCTCGTCCGACAAAGGGCGCAGGGGCTCGACTGCCTGCGGTTCCGCATCCGGAGTCAGCAATGTCACCGAGCCTGCTGATTCTGCTCCGTACCAGGCCAGCAAACCGAAGGCATCTGCCGCCTCAAGCCTTGCGTCACCGGCCAGCAAGATGCGCTGTCCTTCCTCCGGCAGCAGGTTGTCGAAATACCATTGCACGGGACGCTGGCTTGCACCGTCCAGCAAGGGCTCAGCTGTCAAAGGCAGATGCGGGCTGAGCGCAAAGCACCGAGGGTTGTCCAGCCAGGCTCCAGCGTATTGAAAACTCCAGAGACCACCGACCTCCTGCAGGCAGCCGACCTCCACCTGATTGATGAACGCGCGCAAGGAGCGGCCGTTCATCGCTTGTTCCGGCCGCTTGAAGGGGCATCCAGATAGGCGGCCACGCTGTCAGGCACATCCACTGCGACCCGGATACCCAGCCCTTCGAGAACCAGGAAGAGCTTCCCCCATTGTACGGAATCGCTTCCACGCTCGACCTTGCCCAGGAAGTTCTCGCTGACGCCGATGCCGCCCGCAGCATCATCCTGGCGAATCTTCTGGGCCTTACGGCTGGCGCGCACCACCTTGCCGATGGCCGCGGCATTCTCGATAGCTATCTTCATCGCAAATCCTCATGTACGCGAGGATTTTGTGCTCGCTTCGGCTTTTTGGCAACCAATCCTCACAATCGTGCGGAAAAACGAACCAAGCAAAGGCATTTGCTCAAAATCCTCGCATTCGCAAGGTTTTTTATACCTGGATCGTGGCCCACCGTTGAGCGTTTCCCCCCGGGAGCTCAGAAACAGCCCCTGGCATCGACGGCACTCGCCACGACCATCATCTTCCGGGGCTTCGAATTCGGCTTCGACCACCTGTTCGCGACCTAGGAGATGCGCTATCTGGGCGGAATCCTGGGCCTCGCAATCGGCTATCTGAGCAAGGACTTCCTTGACAGGCACGATGTCTTCGGACTCATGCGCCTGATTTGCGTTCGGCCCGAGCACTCCGCGCCGAGGCACCCGTCCGTGAAGCCGCATCATTGCCTCCCTGCACAGACCTAAATACCTTGCAAGGCAAAAGAACAGACCTGCTCGCGCTCGACTGAGCAGCCAAAAACGGTAACATTCATGTTTCTGCATATGGCAATGGCAAGGGTGATCCCACGCCTGAATTCCATAGCAAGCCCCATCAAAAATCAGAAAAGAAGCTTCATGTCCATCTTGCCTGTCATCCTGTCCGGAGGATCCGGAACCCGCCTGTGGCCCGCCTCGCGCGAGCAGTACCCGAAACAGCTGCTGCCGCTGGCCGGCGCCGACACGATGCTGCAGGCGACCGCGACGCGGCTCGCGGGCGCCGCGCTCGAGATCGCCCCCGAGGTGCTGGTCGTCTCGAACGAGGAATACCGCTTCGTGATCGCCGAGCAGCTGCGGCAGATCGGTCAGAAGGGCCGCGTCGTGCTGGAGCCCGCCGGTCGCAACACGGCCCCGGCGCTGACGCTGGCGGCTCTAGCCGCGACGGCCAAGGGCGAGGATCCGGTGCTGCTGGTGATGCCGGCCGATCATGTGATCCGCGACATGAAGGCCTTCCAGGCCGCGATCGCGATCGGCGCGGAAGAGGCCCAGGCGGGCTCGTTCGTGACCTTCGGCATCGTGCCCGACCGGCCCGAAACCGGCTATGGCTACATCCGCACCGGAGCGAAGCGGGGGGGGGCGCTCGACCTCGCCGCCTTCGTCGAGAAGCCCGACGCGGCGCGGGCTGCGCAGTATATCGCCAGCGGCGAATACCTGTGGAACAGCGGCATCTTCGCGTTCCGCGCGAGCCGCTGGCTCGCCGCGATCGAACACTTCAAGCCGGCGATCGCCGCAGCCTGCCGCGCGGCGGCGGCGGGCGCCCAGGACGACGGGGACTTCATCCGCGTCGCCCAGGATCCGTTCCTGAAGAGCCCGTCCGACTCGATCGACTATGCGGTGATGGAGCATCTGGCCGCCTCGCCCGAGATCGGCTGCGGCGTCGTCGTGCCGCTCGCCGCGGGCTGGTCGGATGTCGGCGCCTGGGATGCGCTGTGGCAGGTGTCCGAGCAGGACGCAGAGGGCAATGCGACGCATGGCGACGTGCTGCTCGAAGACTGTACGGACAGCTTCATCCTCGCCGAATCGCGCCTCGTCGCCGGCATCGGGCTCAAGGACATCGTAGTCGTCGAGACGCCCGATGCAGTGATGGTCGCGCACAGGGATCACACCCAGGACGTCAAGAAGATCGTGACCCGGCTCAAGGCCGACGGGCGGGACGAAGCGACGAAGCACCGCAAGGTGTTCCGGCCCTGGGGCTGGTACGACTCGATCGACATGGGTGAGCGCTTCCAGGTCAAGCGCATCGTCGTCAATCCGGGGGCGAAGCTGAGCCTGCAGATGCACCACCACCGCGCCGAACACTGGATCGTCGTGAGTGGAAGCGCCGAGATCACCAATGGGGACAAGGTGATGCTGCTTTCCGAGAACCAATCGACCTATATCCCTCTGGGCACGACGCACCGGCTCTTCAATCCGGGCAAGCTGCCGCTTGAGCTGATCGAGGTGCAGTCCGGTTCCTATCTGGGCGAAGACGATATCGTCCGCTTCGAGGACACCTACGGGCGCTAAGGGTGTAGTTTTCCCTTTATCAAATCATCAATACTCGTGAATTGCCACCCCTGATCGGTGTTGAAAATCTCCGGGGTACCGTAGCGAGCGGTTGCTTCAGAAATAGCCTCAATGCAAAAAACCGAGCCCAACGTGTTCGACACGCGCCTGCTCAGAATCCACCGCATAGCTCAGTCGAGTACGGCAAAAAGGTACACAAAGCCACGACGCATCGGGATATACGTGATATCCGCGGCCAAGACCTGATTGGGACGGGTGATTGTCATGCTGCACAGCAGGTAGGGAAAGACACCCGCTTTGCAGTCGCGCCGCGAGGTTTTGGCGTTTCGGTAAACTGCATCGATACCGAAGCGACGCATGAGAGAGTTGGTCCCGGAAAACTGGACAGCCGGTTAAGTGGTCGCTTGCCCCATGATGGCGCCAGAATGGGCGCACGAGAGGAGCAAGAAGATGACCCGCAGACAGAGAAGGAATCATTCGCCTGAGTTCAAGGCCCGCGTCGCGTTAGCCGCGCTGCGCGAGGAGAAGACGTTGGCCGAACTGGCCCAGCAGTTCGATGTTCACCCGAACCAGATTACGGACTGGAAGAAGCAACTGCTCGAACGCGCCAGCGATGTCTTCGGCAGTGCTGGCGGTACGCCAGCCGCCCCCCAGGAAGATCTGACCGCGCTGCACGCGAAGATCGGGCGACTGACGCTGGAGAACGATTTTTTAGAAGGGGCGCTCACCAAAGCGGGCTTGCTGAGCGCAAAGCGATGATCGACCGCGACCACAAGCTGTCCGTGACGACGCAGTGCCAGATTCTCCGTCTGGTGCGTTCGACCGCGTACTACCAGAGCGGCCCCGTTAGCTCTGAGGACTTGGCCCTGATGCGGCGCATCGATGAGCTGCACCTGGAGCATCCCTTCGCGGGCAGCCGCATGCTGCGGGATCTGCTCGTTCAGGAAGGCACTCGTGTGGGGCGCCGGCATGTGCGCACGCTCATGCGTCGCATGGGCATTGAAGCGATTTACCGCAGACCCAACACCTCGCGGCGCGACGGCAAAGCGGGCGTTTTCCCTTATCTGCTGCGCGGCATGAAGATCACCCGTCCCAATCAGGTCTTGGCCGCGGATATCACGTATATCCCGATGCGTCGTGGTTTTGTGTACCTGTTCGCCATTCTCGACTGGGCCACGCGGCGGGTTCTGAGCTGGCGCGTGTCGAACACGCTGGGCACGGACTTCTGCATCGAGGCAATCTCGGAGGCGATCGCTCGCTACGGTACGCCGGAGATTTTCAACACCGATCAGGGCTGCCAATTCACGAGTCGCCCGTTCATCGAGCATCTCAAGCAGCACGGCATTCGGCAAAGCATGGACGGGCGCGGATGCTGGCGTGACAACGTCTTCGTGGAGCGCCTCTGGCGTTCGATCAAGTACGAGGAAGTCTATCTGCACGCCTACGAGTCGGTCAGCCAGGCGCGCGCGGGGATCGCACGCTATCTCGCGTTCTACAATGCCGCACGCCCGCACAGCAGCCTGGGGCAGAAGACGCCCGATCAGTGCTACTTCGCATCAAACCCTGAGGAGACTTCGACCCAGGCCAGGATCGCCGCGTAGAATTTCAACACCACGCAGGCGTCCACTTAGCGGCACGAATTTTCTGTCCGAACAACCGGGACCACCTCTGAGCATGCGCACATGCCGGCGCCATCTGGGGGCAAGCGCTCACTTAAGCTGCTGTCCAGTTTCCCGACGCCACCTCTCAGATGCAGATAGAGCGATCTATTGTTCAGTAAGTATTAGGGTCGTTTGACGTGCCGATAATTATGAAATCAAAGCGCCCACGCGGAATTCTACTGAACGAATCAACAGAAACGCCCCATGTATTCCATTTCAACTTCCGAGCGACTTTGATACTTGAAATCGACGAGTAACCATTAAAATCAAAGCTAAGATCCGAGAACGCGCCAGACTCTACTGCCCTCGAGATAATCTGCTCAAGTTCATGGCACCTAGAATTGTCATGGCTGCAAGAAATTGCCAAGTCAGTAGGCACATAATAGGATGTCTTTGCGCCATATGATCTTATCTTTGTTGCGCAATCTGCAATTTCAGCAACGCTTTCAATCGTCTCCGCAGGGAACTCAACCAATAGCTTGCCAACTCTACTTCTGTTAACCTTCAAATATTCAGAAAGAGTTGCGCACTGTTCTTTGTGGTTAATGTTCTTGCTATCCAGCCAAATGCTCCTTCTCCCGCTCTCGGCAATAGAAAAAATGTGCTCCAAAGACAATCCCGTAGGTGCTGCAGGTGGGTGATAAATATCAAGGCTCCCCGCGCCGCTAACAACCATATCGACTTCCAGACACAAATTGGCATTTGCTGCACGTAGCGCCTTTGCATACGAGTCGGCCCTATGATAGCAAATCGTATTATCCTCGCCAACACTATGTCTAATTGCATAAATGAAGGTCGGCTCGGCAGTTCCTAGAGTAGATCCGGTACCACCGAGATCGGCGTTCCCTCTATAGTCGAGCCGTATAGAGCTTATCCCTTTTGCTGTTTTCCTCTTCAAAATAACTGGATTAGGATCTGGTCTAACACTTCCAATCGATGGGGGAGTAATAGCCGTACTGGATTCAACCTGAAGAATGTCTAATATTGTTGGCGTAAGCTGTTTCAGCGTCCGTATAAACGGCTTATTAGCCGAATTCGAAAAATCATGCACAGTTCGTCCATACCTGGAAGCATACGCATCATTAAAGTAAACAACAAATGGAACAGTTGACATTTCATCGATGAACAGCGATGACTCATGCCCCCTCTTTGTATATGGAGATTCACCGTGATCCGAAAAGTAAATAAATGCAGCCGGCGTTTTTTTGGACTTAACACTCTCCATTGCACGACTAACGTTTTCGTCTATATATGTTATCGCTCGATCATAGCTTTCGACATCGCTACGCAATGACCCCTGCAACTTTTCCGAATACTTTTCACCAAAAATCCCATGAAACCCAATCGAAGGAAGCCTTATTGGGGAGGACAGTTCAATCTGAATATTATCTAAATAGTCTCCATGCCCCGCACGAGAATGAAAGAATACAATCCCCTTTGAAGCTAGGGCTCTAGCAAGCACCTCATGATCTTTTATTGTCTCTTGAGCAAAATTTCCCATTAGGCGATTTTTGTCATCGTTCTGACGATCCATTCCATCAAATACATACTTCGAAAATGAAGCAAACGAACCATGGATCGATTGTGCCGAATAAATCTCAGCACGCAACCCCGCCGATCTCAACAGATTTCCAATCCCGATTCGTCTACTAGGATTTTGTGAATCAGGGATTATAGAAAAGGCGTCAAGAAGTGATTCAGACGTATGTGTGTGAGTTGAATGAACATCGGTAAACTTAAAAAAATTCTTTTCCGTCCGGTATAGCGCATCTAACCTTGGCGTAGTTCCAAGCGGATATCCGTAAAGATGCATATTCATCGTGCTAGTGCTCTCGCCTATATAGACAAACAAGTCCACTTTTTCCTTGGCTGTTTTCAATGGCGATTGTCTTTGAAACATCGCACTGATCTCTTTGACCTGTTTTCGAGCACCAACAAAGCCTTCTGCTGTCGTCATTCCAACATAAGAAAAAGCAGCAACAAGAATGCACGCACAGGCATAAATAGCTTTTTTATACTTAAGAACAATGACAAGAGATGAGCAAGTCAATGCAAGCGTACACGTCAGCGTCACCGCGATGATCTTTGGATTGAGCCCAATCAGCCCCATGATCGAAATGAATGATGAGGCCCAGAATTTGGCTTCTCTTATATCGAAGCTAAATGACTCAATATACGAGTCTCCTCCTAGCCCACAAACCCAATCAACAATCCCTCTAAGAAACAGAAGAGAAAATACGGCCAATACCACAAAAAATACAGATAATGCAGTTCTATTTTTGAACGTGACGACTGCTATTGTGAACAACATCGAAGCAGCGACTATTGCATCAATGTTTACTAGGACTGTCTCAAACAATTTGTAAATTAGGGGCATCTAGTTTTCGTTTATGTCTATACATAATCAAAAAGATGATCAAATCTTCAACTTTTCCTAACACAATAAATAGCTACCCGCTCAAACTTTTCGTGCCAAAACCATCTGAAATAATTTCATAGACTGCATCGCACAAAGGAGCACCAATTAAGTCACTTACTCGATAACTTAGCTCTAACTGAGTCAGAAAGCCTATCCTACAGACCAAACAATTTGTTCATATATTCTTAAGACAGCCTCAAATTCTTTTCTTTGGTCTAACAGACTTAACTTTGAGAGACCTGATATTGCTCTATATGTGAACTTTCGGACTTCAACATTTCAAATAACTTTTCTTTGACTGATACAGTGCTTAGTAAACTCATTATATTGTCGTCGCATCTTTCGTAACCAAGGCTTATCGGCGCCTGCTGAATACTCTCAAAAACATTCAAAGCAACAACCCTATTAGACACTCCACCCCAACGATCAGAATGCGTAGGGCCATGCAAAGACAATACCTTCACACCGAGAGCTGCTGCGATATGCATAACTCCCGTATCGACAGATACGACGCATTGAGCCCTAGACAAAACATCAAGCGTTTCAGACAAACTAATTCCTGCGGCGTTAAATACATGCGAACCAATATCATTTCCAATTTCTGCGACTAACTGATAGGTTCTGAACTTATCTGCGGGACCGCCTGTCAGGACCACATCAATTCCAAACTCAGAATATGTGGACCGGATTAGATCAATCCAGTTTTCTAGAGGCCAAGACTTTTGCTTACTTCTTGACCCACCAGACCAGAGATGGAAAACGACATAGCGAGAGGGAAACCCAATTGATTCTCCACCGCCTCCCCAGGTAAGCACAGGCGGCAACAATTCATCAATTCCAACGATCTTGCACAATGCCGCATAGTTATCAATTTCATGGAGTAAATCGCTATGTCTTGCGCATTTGTCATAAGCGTAATGACGGAATTGACAGCGGGACCAAAACCCTAATCTAATATCCGCCGTTATAAAGAAACTATAGATCGCATCCAGGCGCGCCCAGGAAGCGAAGTCCACAACAATGTCATATCTCAGCTTCCGCAATTTTAGAATTGATGAAAGTGGATTTGTCGCAGAAATCCTTATCAGATTGTCGAATGCCCCAGACAATCTAGCAAATTCATAATTTGATGCACCACAGACCAAATCAACTCTAATATTTGGATACTTTTTTCTAAGAGCCTCAACCGCAGACAAAACTAGAACAGTGTCTCCAATTGCCGACGTTTTCATCAAACAAACGCGGTCAACGGCATACTTCCTGTTTCCCCTGACGCGAAAAATTGAGCACATCCTTAAAAGCAACACAACACAAGGGCCAAGGAACTGATCGACAATCCGCATCCAAGGTCTGCTTCTGCCAACTTTTTTGGATTTAGTCATGAAATGCAAGGAAGACCGCCCTAATTATTGTTTTCAATTTTGTGCCACACAAAGCAACGGAATATACGGCAACAAACCTAGGAGAATGACAAACCTAATAGACAATAACTAAAATTATTATCCAGCACGAACATAAGCATGTTGTGTCGCGAATTAGAGTCAGAGAATATTTACTGGATACTAAAAAGCCTCTAAGACTTACCATTCAATGCATAGGCATCATTAAGAGCGCATACAATTTTCTCTCTGACCAGATCCCAGGAAAAGTATTTGGCGCGCTTGATTCCACATTCAATCAGGTTAGCTCTGAATACTGCGTCTATAGCAACTCGGGTCATCCCCATTTGCATTTCGCCGATGGAATCAGGGTTCACAAGCATTGCTGCTTCTCCTGCAATTTCAGGTATAGACGTTCGATTCGAAGCGACAACAGGGGTACCACAAGCCATTGCCTCCAATACAGGCAGACCAAAACCTTCAAAATATGAAGGAAATACGAGACAAATAGCTCCCCGGTACAATGATGCCAATTCTCCATCACTGAACTTTCCTAAAAAGTGCACGCGATCAGCTATACCTAAAGAAGATATCTCTTTCTCTAAGTCGGCGCTAACTTTACCGGTGAATATCAAATCAGCATCTGGCCCCACTTGATCATTAAGGTATGCCCTAAATGCCCTTAACAGCCCAATTTCATTCTTGTGCTTTTGTCTATTACTTACACACAAGAAGTAGGGCCTTATATGCGAATACTTAACTCCATCTGGCTCAAAATCATCAGCCACACCATTTCCAACAACATGAATCTTATTAGGAGAGACTTCTGCCCACTCGACCAATAAGTTCTTTGTGTACTCAGAAACAGTAAGAACGGCCCGGCACCTGCGACAAGCTCTGCGTATTACTAACCGGTAGTAAATTCTCTTCAGTAGTGATGCATAGCCAGGGTAGCTGATGTGATTCAAGTCATGAACAACAAAGCAAAACCTGGAATGAAAGAAAAGTGGCGCATTGTAGCCTGGGGAGAAAAGAAACGATTTACCATGAAGCGCGCACCAAAGGGTAAGCAATAATGGATCAAATGGAGAACTTGAATGGCCTGGCAATTTTGCCTTTACAAATCCGCTTACAGAAATAGCTTCTTTTGCGAATCGCCCAATCCCATGCGTACCGATCCACCTATCATCAAAGAAAGGCCTATTCAACATTTTAAAGTGCACCTTTTCGGAAGATTCTTCCATGCCGCATAGACATGCTCTGGAGAAACCTTACTAATGCAATCACGCGACGCGCAAGGCCTAGAATGGCAGGGAGAGCAAGGCATATCAATTCCAACATAACTTGATAAAGGACCAATCGGGTGCCATCTCGTTCGATCTCCAACACCGCTCATAATCGCAAGCGCCGGAACTGAATATGCACTTGCCACATGCACAGCGACAGAATCCAGCCCAACAAGTCCTTTTGCGCCATGTACCAAGGCGGTGTAGTCATCCCACGTTAACTTTGAAGCCAAATTTACTGAAGGGCATGAAGACTCGATCTCGCGACAAAGTTCATTTTCTCGCTCGCCTGTTCCACACAGTACAATTCTTTCACCATCGTCAATCAGCATTGACGCAAAATTTACCCAATGTGATATTGGCCATTCCTTAGCTGGGTTTCCGGTGCCAGGCTGAAGAATTACATAATCACGGCCGCCTTGCATTTTCACCTGTTCGCCAACCCTAGCTAGACTTTTCTCAGTGGGGTCAGGCAACCAAGGCACGAGGGCGGATGCATTCAATTTCTCTTTTTGAATAATGCATTCAAGCAAGGATCTCTGGAACTGAGATTCGTGTTGCCCAACGCGACGCTTGCTAATCCTGTAGTTCAAAAGAGGACCAAACCCAGCACCAGTTGAGCCGACAAGATACCTAATTCCAGCTCTTTTGCAAAAAGGGATAAAACTTGGCTCATGCCCGTTCACAATAAAAGCCAAATCGTAGCAGGACTTACCCAACTCTTTTAATACCCTTTTCCTGTCCCTATAGTACTTTATGACTTTAGCAAACAATCCAATGGGCGCCCTACTTATCTGGTAATGGTCAATAACATGAATTCGTTCTACCCCATTGTGACCGCTTAGCATCCTAGCGCTCCAGGAGCCAACCATAACCCCAATGGCAACCTCAGGAAACTCAGATTTCAATATTCTTATAATTGAGGTAGTAAGAACAACATCACCCTGATGAAATGGATTAACAACTAGTATTCGGTCAATTTTCTTTGGGGGGCTATCTTCTCTATGGCGCACAAATAGATTGCAAATAAAATCAGTGATGCACAAATACAGCACCCGCAGAATATTCCGTCTTTCATACGGATTTATCACTCAGCCCCCTCCACGATACAAAGTAGAAATAGAAGAATACGGCGAGCGAAGGAATTATCCAAAATTGATAAAATAGAATTTGGTTAAAATTACCTGACCAGAGCACAGCAACAAAGATATTGCTCATTGCAGTGAAGAACAGTGCTCGCGTTGAGAAGGAACTTCTATTCCTAATTCTAGAAATCATAAGAACCATGGAAATCAATATAGACAAACCCGCCAAAAACGCTCCTAGTATGCCAAAGTTAAGCAAGAGTACCTGCAAGCTAGAGTCTAGCCCAGCGCCACGAACTTGAATAGATTCTTGCAACCCGTAGTTATAGCCAATGCCAAACCATGGATGTTGTGAAATTAGCGCAAACCCTGTACTTAGTGACTCGAGGCGGCCTAATGCGGAGGGGTCGTCTGTTACACCAAAAAATTTCTCATAAATTCTATCAGTTATAGATATATCTATTAGCGAAGCAAGCCACCCACCAACAAGCAATAGTGCAAAAATCAAAACCAATAGGCCAACAAGAGTTCTAAGGGACAAAAACTTTGTTCTAATCCCAGGGACAAGAACAAATGAAGCGCAAACCAAAAGGAATGCAGACAATCCGCTTCGTGAATAGGTAAGAATTAGCGAAACAAATATAACCCCTAATGCCATCCTGAATTTTGAAGATGCTCCATTGAGCCTCTCATGCACAAGCCCTAAAGTAAGCGGCATTACTACGATCGAACCGTAAAAATTTGGATCAAAATAGGTTGAGACAAGACGTCCAACGTGAGGATCTCCTTCGAACTCAATCCCACCATCCCCAAGAAACGCCCAAAGCATTGTGGAATCGGGAATTATCATCAAAATCCCAAGTGAAATTACAGCCAGGAGTGCATACGCATATACAACATCACTTATCAATTTTTCTGCAGACAAGCTGTAGCTACAGAACAGGCAATAGCCACATACCACTCCAGTAAGTACCTGCAAAACCAATCTTATCGCGTACAAAAAAGAGCCGCTATCCCACCCTGAGATAATACAGCCATACGCAAACGAAGTAGTTACCAAAAGAAGTAGTGTTATCGCCAGATAATTGCGAAATAAAACTATTCTAAAATATCTCAAAAATAGAAACAAAGAGCAGACATACAGAACAGCCTCTAGTGCATTTACCTGACTCGGGATTCCAGGCAACGGCAAAAGCCTAGGCACATTTCCAAGAACAATGAATAGAAAGAATATCGCGACAAATATTCTATTCATTGCTGTATTGAACAACGCAATGCTTCATATCTCGTGCAATCCTGAACATAAAGCCAGGAGTAAGGCAGACAGCAAAAATTCTATAAGACCCTTTTATCCAGAACAACTCCCTAAAGACAAGAGCAAACATCGAAAAGGAAAATGCGCCCTTTAGCTTAGAGGAAACAATTTGCCACAGTATATTGCTGTTCATAATAAACCGACCAACTCTATCTAGAATTGCTCCGTCTCCAAACACATCACGCGTAATTCTTATATAGTTAATTTCAATATCTAGCCGTCCAAGTGCCTTCGACTCACTCAGGAAAGAATCATTATCAAATCGCCACTTGAGGAGCGAGTCGCTCACATACATGAATTTTCTCCCCAATTTGATGAGCGTTTGCAAAATGTAAACATGGATATATGCCGTCCCAATGTACTTGGACGCATCGACAGAGATCCAGCTTTCTTTCCTAATGCAAATAGCTCCTATATATCCAAGACCGGAAGCAAGCGCACCGAGTCGAGACTGATCTGAGTTCAAGTCAAACTTTTCATCGCAGCCATCAAGAGCTCTTCTAACTTTCTTTTCCCTTTTTAGGCTTATATCGTAGTCGCTTTTGTTGACAAGAAATACATCCACATCTTGATTCTCAGAGATCTTCTTCAGAATTATGCCTAGCGATCCATCAACCATGACATCATCGCTACCAATGAACCAACAAAATCGGCCTGAGGCCTTTCTGACACAGCTATCGAAATTCCTATCCGCACCAATATTCGTGTCATTTCTAAAGTACTTTATCGGCATACCCCTATCAATGAATGATTCAACAATTGATGGAGTTTCATCGTCCGACGCATTATCAGAAACAACCACTTCAACATTGTCGAGGAAGTTATTCTCAATACTCAGTAAAAGTTCACTTATGAAAGGCGCACGATTATATGTTGGAATACAGATCGAGAGCAGCGGCGTCATACCTTTTTCCCAATATTTTGGTAAATGCTATTTCTTGAAGCCATCTCAGCAAAGAGAACATCCCATTTCTTAATTTGGTGCGTTCTTTGCGTCGCCACAAGGATTCCTGCTAACAAATAGATCAGCCTAACTGAAAGCATATAGACCAATCCAGTCATACTTCTTCTCTTTTCACGAAAGACATATCTGACGATTGCGCCAGCAATCGGCTTTATAAACCGTTTCCATAAGATCTTTGGGCTACTCAGATACGCCAACAGTTCGAACTCTTTCTGCGCATAGCGGCCAGGAGTTCCAAGATATACAGGGATAACTATTGGGTGGAGGTGGTAGACATTAACAACACTCTCAGCTACGCGTGCACCATCAGCAATACTAAATGATCCATGAAGCCTAGTTGAGTCATAATTAAGTCCTTCAGGAATGACCCCCCGCACATCAAGCCCCCCCTGTGAGTTCGACCACTCATCAGCATACAAGTAGTCAATCCTTCTAGCGCGGACTATCTGATGTGTAGATAAGGCATTGTCGGCATAAAGCAAATCGTCAATAGCCACAAACTCGTCCGCATAAAACCAAAAAACTTTTTTTGATGCCGAATATTCTGAAAGGTACTCAGGAAGAAATATTTCTGGGTTATCAGACGAAAACGCACGTAAAAAAAGCGTAACTCCGCTTTCTCTACAAAACATCTCAAATTCAATAGATGGACAGTCATCTAACACTACTATGTCACAACATTCTTTGTAATAAGAATGAATTACTCGTATTCTATCCAGTTCGTTCTTTGTTGGAATGACTAGCTCAAGCAACGTTCCGCTTCTGGCGTCATTCATTAGTTTCAAGTTTCCGGTCAACTTGGCCCCGATCACTTATTTAATAATTTGTTTACAGACATTGGCAAAAACCAACAGGTCGTCATCAAACTCGAGGCAATCAAGGCCATAACTATCCCATTTACCTCATATAGCCGCCCCAAGAGCAACATTAGCGCCACATTGAGTACAGCCTGAAACGGGGTAAGCATTGTTAAACTTCTAACCTCACTCATTGCATTAAGCAACATCGCCCATGTTCCTTGCCAAACACCAATGTACTGATAAGCAACAAAGAGAATGAACGTTCGAATACTCACTCGAACCCTTCCTGCTCCGGATAGATAAGCCAGGACATCATCAAGAAAAAAATAAAGCACAACGCTTCCAAAGCTTATCACCAAGCACCCGAATGCAACTAAACCATATGCGCTTTTCTTTATTTGTGAAAATTCATTCTTCACATATAGTCCAGAAATAACAGGCGCGGTTGCAGTAAGCGATGCATTGAAGACAAAGAACAAGATGGCAAAAATTTTACTTAACGTAAAATAGAGAGTTACATTTCCTGCGGCAGTCGCTGAGCTTGATATAGCAGACACCGTCATTATGTCGGTATATAGGACAACAGCAGCTAGGAGAGAATAGGGGAAGAACCGTTTAGCACGGTTTGAAATTTCTCTGACTGAAACAGCCAACTCTTCCACGTCAAATTTGTTCTCTTTTCCATAGCGCCTAATAAGAAAAATGGCCGGAATGGCGGCGGGCGGGAAAAATGCAGAAAGTGAAGTGAGGAGTAATGAAACACCACTTCCATGACTATTCGGAACAGCCAGAAGTAAGCAATAGCCTACGGCTTGAACAAGCACTTGCAAGACATACGACAGGTAGCCTGAGCCCTCGCCCATTAGAATCTTATAATAAACTTGGGCATTCCCACTGGCTATCAAAAATAGACCGGAAATGTAAAACGACAGGAGAAATACCCCTGTCATATCGACATTCAAATTTCTAAACACCACTGCACCAACTGCGTAAAAGCAGAATGTCCACAATAGTGAAAATGCAAAAAAACATCGCACATTCATCCTGCACGCAGCGATAATGGCACAGGAATATCTCTTGCCCTGAGCTTTCCTTTCAGCAATGATGTTCTGGACGCCAGCGCCCAGTTGGCAGTCACTTAGGAACAACCAGCCCTGCATTGAAAAGAAAATACTTATTGCCGCCAAGTGATCAAGATCTAATATTCTTGCCCATTCTTTCAGAACAAAAAATTGTATTGCTGCAGAAAGAATTCTGGCACACCATGCAGCAAGCGTCGTTAAGTGTTGATGCTTCAATCTGAAACTACGCACGGATTAGTATACCGATTTGACCCACTCGACCATCTTGCGAACGCCGCTAGCGGCATTCACTTTAGGCGACCAATTTAGAACTTCATAAGCTTTCCTGACTTGGGCAACAAATATCCTCTGATCGCTTTCACGTTTTGGAAGTTTTTCATAAGACAATTTCACACCAACAGCATCTTCCAGCAGCTCAAACAGCTCAAGAAGAGACAGACTATTGTCAATTCCACCACCAATATTAAATGCTTCTCCCGCAGCTACATCAATACGTCCGGCTGCGCTAAAATACAAGGAAACCATATCCTCTGCGTGAAGAACATCACGCACTTGCTTGCCGTTACCAGAAATAGTAAACGGCGCACTTTCACCTCGCTTAGCCTCAACAGCTTTTTGGCAAAACCAACCGATCCACCCTTGATCATAAGTTGCGAATTGCCTACCACCGTACATTGAAGAATGACGGAACACGACTGTCTTCAACCCATAAATCCGGTGGTAATCGCGCAGATACTGATCGGCGGCACCTTTGGAACAGCCGTAAGGAGAATGGAAGTCCAACGGCGTCTCCTCATCAAACCCGTTCGGCTTGTCAATGCAAACATAGCGAGTTTCTGTTTCTTGGTATTTGTACTGTTCCAGATCTCCATAGACTTTATTGGTTGATGAGTAAATCACGCCAGCATTTGGGGAAAAACGACGAATTGCTTCAAGAACATTCAGTGTTCCTAGCGCATTTACCTCAAAATCCATCCTAGGATTGGCAATCGATGTTGTCATCGCGACCTGTCCGGCGAGATGAAAAACCATATCAGGCTTGAATTCTGAAATCACTCTCTCGACATCATTCTGATTACGAATATCACCATAGACGAATTTAAAGCGCCCTTGAGCGCGCAGCCACTCTAGATTCGAACGAGATCCCTCCCTGTACAGGCTGTCAAAAACACACAGTTCGTATCCCTGAGCAATTGCGTGAGAGGCAAGATTACTGCCAAGAAATCCACATCCACCTGTAATCAATAGTTTCATTGAAGCTCTCCCAATACTTTCCTAATCCCGATCTCAAGGCTCGTCTCGCATTTCCAACCGAGACTATTCAATTTTGATGTATCCGCCACCGAAAGCATGACTTCGTTCGTACGATATGGCACAGCTCCAAATTCAAGCCTCGTACAACTTCCTGACAATTTGTGGACTAACTCGACAAAGCTACGCGTCGACCCAGCGAAACCGCTGCCTAGAGGGAACTCTTCATACCCAGGGGGATCATCACGTTTCGACTGAAGCAAGCAGAGGTACGCGGAGACGACGTCATCGATATAGATGAAATCTCTCTTTGATTCACCCAGCGTCAGCGGAAGACTTTCGCGATTTTCGCGGCATGCATTGATCACAAATGACGTAAATTTACTTTCGTCATCACCGGGACCAAACATATGCTCAAGTTTGACATCGGCAAAGTAGATTTTTCCGTTTTCGCCGAACCACCTTCCCCAATCAGTAAACTGCGCTTTCGAAATCGAGTAAGGGGTCATGTCTCGCGGCAATGCAGAGTCTGTATTAATAAAAAAACCAACCCCGCTTTTGATTGCCGCTTCGACAAGAGAAAGCGGCATCTCTGTATTGACCGCTAGCATTTCCGCGCAGTCTTCGTGATGCCTTCCGTAGATTGCGGCCGTATGTACAACTACATCAATTCCTGGATTGGAATCGAATGCAGCCTTGAAACCGTCCTCTACGCTAACCCAGTTGATCTTCCTATCCAGACCAGAAAACTTGTCAAGCCTGGACTGAGCCCTTCTCAAGGCCACGATTTCATGGCCTTCGGCAAGAAGGGCGGGGAGAAGGTGTCTCCCCAGAAAGCCTGTTGCACCCGTCAAGAAAATTTTCATTCTTGTGTTTAGAAGTTCACGCCAAGGAATGTTTCAATTTTCTCGACGATAAAGTCAAGCATCTCGGTGGAAAGCCCCGGATAGACGCCAACCCAGAAGGTCTGATTCATCACGATGTCGGTGTTGGTCAGTTCGCCACTAACCCGGTAGTTGCGCCCTTCCATATAGGGCTGTCGGGTCAAGTTGCCTGCAAAGAGCAGTCGGGTTCCGACCTTGTTCTGATCCAGATACTGCTGCAGTTCGACACGCGAGACGCCGGAGCCTTCCTTGACCGTGATCGGGAAGCCGAACCACGATGGATCGCTGTTCGGGGTCGCTTCAGGAAGAATCAGGAATTCGCCGCAAGACTGCAGCTTTTCCTTCAGGTAGGCAAAGTTGCGTTTGCGCGCCGCGATGAAGCCTTCTGCCTTCTCGAGCTGTGCCAGACCGCAGGCAGCCTGCATGTCGGTGATCTTCAGGTTGTAGCCGAGGTGGGAATAGGTGTACTTGTGGTCATAACCCTCCGGCAGACGTCCCAGCTTCCACGCAAAGCGCTTCATGCAGGTATTGTCCTTGCCCGGCTGGCAATAGCAGTCGCGGCCCCAGTCCCGGAAGGATTCGGCGATCTGCTTCAGTTGATGGTTGTTCGTAAAGACCGCGCCGCCTTCGCCCATCGTGATGTGGTGAGCCGGGTAGAAGCTCAACGTCGCGATGTCGCCGAAGGTGCCGACCAACTGACCATTGTAGGTCGAACCCAGCGCGTCGCAGCAATCCTCGACCAGCCACAGATTGTGCTTATCACACAGCGCCTTGATGACCCCTAGGTTATAGGGGTTGCCTAGCGTATGCGCGAGCATGATCGCCTTGGTCTTGGGGCCGATCGCCGCCTCGATCTTAGAGGCATCAACGTTGTAGGTGCCGAGTTCGACATCGACAAAGACCGGCACTGCGCCGAACTGCAGAATCGGGTTGACCGTGGTCGGGAAACCCGCCGCGACGCCAATCACTTCGTCACCAGGGCGGATCGCGCGCTCGCCCAGCTTCGGCGAAGTCAGCGCAGAGAAGGCGAGGAGGTTCGCCGAAGAGCCCGAGTTTGTCGTGATCAGATAGCGAACGCCGAGGAACTTCGCAAGTCTCTGTTCGAACTCATCATTGAAGCGACCCGTCGTCAGCCAGCCGTCCAGAGAAGCCTCGACCATCATCTTCAGCTCCTCGCCATCGAGCACCTTTCCCGAAGGCGGAACAACGCTCTTTCCCGGCTCAAATTCGCGCGGAGCATATTGAATCGCGGCATACTCCTCGACAAGCTTGGCGATCTGTTGGCGGAGTTCTTGGGCCTTATTCATATTCATTTCCTGTATTGATTTCAGTGGGCAACTGAGCGTGTCCCAGTCCCCGACAAATTGATCAGCTAGCTTCGTATTCGGCAATCTGGGCCAAAGTCAGGGCCCGCATATCCGCCCCCTTGATCTGCGCCTTGTGCCATTCGCAGATCTTGTTCAACGCCTGAACCAGGCTCCAGCGGGGTTGCCAGCCGAGTTTCATATGCGCTTTCGAGCAGTCGAGCTTCAGGTAGTGCGCCTCGTGCAGATCGGCCGCCGCGGGATCGATCCTGAAACTCGCTCCTTCGCCCCAGATCCGCGTCAGCTCCTCGACGATCCAGGCAACAGGCTCTGCGTCATGATCGCGGGGGCCAAAGTTCCAGCCTTCCGCGTACTCAGCCCCTTCCAGGTAGAGCTTCTCAGCCAGGCTCAGATAACCGGAAAGCGGCTCCAGAACGTGCTGCCAAGGCCGAATCGCGTGCGGGGAACGGATCAACACTTCACGCCCCTCCTCGATCGCACGGACGATATCCGGGATCAGCCGATCCAGCGCCCAATCGCCTCCGCCGATCACATTGCCCGCACGGCCAGAGGCCAGAGCAACGCCATGCTTCGAATACTCGGCGGGGTTGAAAAAGGACGAGCGGAAGGCGCGCGTCACGAGTTCCGAGCAGCCCTTGCTGTTGCTATAGGGGTCGTAGCCCCCCATCGCTTCGTCCTCGCGATAGCCCCAGACCCATTCGCGGTTCTCGTAGCACTTGTCGCTGGTCACGTTGACGACCGCACGAATTCCCGGAGTCCGTCGAATCGCCTCGAACAGGTGGACGGTGCCCATCACGTTCGTCGCATAGGTCTCGACCGGATGCGCGTACGAGTAACGAACCAAGGGCTGAGCCGCCATATGGATCACAATCTCGGGCTTCGACTCAGCCAATGCCTGATACAACGCCTCGGCATCGCGGACATCGCCGATGATCGATTTCATCCCTCGGGCGACACCGGCCTCTTCGAAGAGGCTGGGCGTCGTATTCGGCTCGAGCGCATAGCCGGTCAGCTCGGCGCCCATCCGCTGCAGCCACAGCGAAATCCAGCTCCCCTTGAAGCCGGTGTGCCCGGTCAGGAAGACCCGTTTTCCTTGCCAGAAGCCCTTGTTCATTCCCAGACCTTCCAAGGCGCCTTGCCGGACTGCCAGAGATCCTCCAGCAAAAGCTTGTCGCGAAGCGTGTCCATCGGTTGCCAAAACCCTTCGTGCTGGTAGGCCTTGAGCTGACCCGACTCGGCCAGCCGTTCGAGAGGCGTGCGTTCCCAGATCGTCTTGTCACCTTCGATCAGATCGATGACCTTGGGCGAGAGCACGAAGAAGCCCCCGTTGATCATGCCGCCATCGCCCTTGGGCTTCTCCTTAAACGAAGCTACTTTCCCATCTCCCTGGATATCGAGCGCACCAAATCGGCCGGGGGGATAGGTGGCGGTCAGCGTTGCCTGGAGGCCGTGATCGCGGTGGAAAGCGATCAACTTTCCGATATCGACATCCGATACGCCATCGCCATAGGTAAAGCAGAAAGCCTCATCATTCGCCACATAATCGGCAACCCGCTTCAAGCGCCCTCCGGTCATCGTCTCCTCGCCGGTATCAACCAACGTAACACGCCAGGGTTCGGCGTAACGGTGGTGGACTTCCATCTCGTTCCGGCTCATGTCGAAGGTCACGTCGGACATGTGCAAGAAGTAGTTCGCGAAGTACTCCTTGATCACATACCCCTTGTAGCCACAACAGATCACGAAATCATTGATCCCATGATGGGAATACAGCTTCATGATGTGCCAGAGAATAGGCTTGCCGCCGATCTGAACCATCGGTTTGGGCTTGACGTTGGTTTCCTCGCTAATTCGAGTTCCCAAACCGCCCGCCAGAATTACAGCCTTCATTTTATGACCCTATAGATAGTCAACTTGTCGTATGGCACCAGGCTCACCAGAGCTTGATCGCACCCTTTAACTCATTGATCCGACGCGAATTTTTTGGCTCAGACAATCCCCTTCTTCCTGCTTCTCTGACAAAAACGAAGACAAGAGCAAATACAAAAGCAAGCATTGAAAAAGCTAGCACAATCAAAGATCGCTTAGGTTTGCTCTTCCTTTCCGGTACTTCAGCTAGGTCGACAACCTGCAAGGTCCCAGCATCCCTTGCTTCATCGGCCCTAGCCATCTCATACTGCTTGGCCATCAACTCGAATAGAACTTCGTGGTACTTCACCTCACGAAGCTTTCGTCCGTACTCAAGACCAACTTCGGGAACCTTTCCGCTCGGTATCGCAACATCCGCCTTGCCAGCTTCTTCCGATCCAGGCTTTTCAAGCTTGACCAGCTGATTCCTCAACTCACCAATTTCACTGCGAATCCGAATTGCATCCGGATTAATATCGGTTGCAAAAGACCTCATTGCCCCAAGAGTGACCTCCCTTGACGCGATCTGAGCGCGCAGTGTCGCGATCGATTCTATGATCGCTTTTCCTTGAGCCCCTGGATCAATCAGGCCTGTCCTTTCTTGAGTCTGGCGCAAATCAAATTCCGCTGCAGCAAGTTCATCTTTTGTTCGTTTCAGCTGCTTTTCGAAATATATTCGGCGTCTTCCTGCTTCTGTCACAGCTAGACCTTGCAAGAGTTTGTCCAGCTCTTCAACATAGGCATTTGCCACCTTTGCAGCGAATTCCGGGTCCTTGTCCGAAAAGTCAAGAGAAATGAAACCGTCCTTTCCTGACGTTACTACGGTGCTCCCTTGAAGTATCGCACGCGCGCCAACCCGCTCCTTTGCTTTAAAGCGTTCCTTGAGATTGAAGCGCGTGATCATCCGATCCGCCACCGTCCGACTCTTGAATAGGCCAACATAGAGATCCCCCGGATTTTTGATTCCCAAGGCACCTCCAGCTAGCCCCCCCAGAGCACCGCCCCCCAACTGACTCAGCATTGCGGAAGCGGAGGAGGCGCTGCTTTGTTGTGGTGGCATTAGTTTGACGCTGGCGGTGTAGATGTTGGGCATGAAAAGTGTACACACTGCCGCGATGATCCCGACGCAAAGAGGGGTCAGAATCAGAAGCCTCTTGTTACTTGCCAATACAACCAGCAAATCGAGCAGGCTGATCTCATCGTCTTCGCTATCAGGGTTCTCAATCACATCACTCATACAAGAGCCTTTACCGGAAAAGCCGGCGATTGCGCGTCGGCTGGATTCCTTTTCAATATCGAGTTGCCCTGACATACCAGGGTCGCTTTTAGAAGCCGCCCAAAGCCTTGACGCCGGCGATGCCGATGCCGAACTGGTAGAGGATCTGGGTCCAGTCCTTCAACGACTTCATCGTCGTCGAGCGTTCCAGATCCTCCGGAACGACGACGGTGTCGCCCGGCATCGCGCGGTTGCCGCCGAAGCGGTTGAACAGCACGCCACTCTGTTTCTTGCTGACAACCGAACCGTCGGCGCGCAGCACGAAAACCTCGCCGGAATCGCCCGAGGCGTTGACGCCGCCCGCCATCGCGAGGTAATCCTCGACACGCTTCGATTTCTCGAACAGATAGGACGCCGGGCTGTAGACGGAACCGAAGACGTTGACGGTCGAAGGCTTGCTCGGCACATAGAGTCGGTCTCCATCCTCGAGCGGTACATCGGGGAGCTTCGTGACGTCCAGATCGTCGCGCGGCTCCAGCGCCATCACGACGCGGCCGGTCGGCGCGACCGACTGCAGCTTTTTCAGGTATTCCTGCTGAGCCTGGATCTGCTGGCGGGTCGCCAGCGCGTCCTCGGCGCTCAGCGCCGACTGCTGAAGCTTGACGCTCTGGTCCTGCACGTTCTTCTCGAGCCGGCTGACCGCCTCGGCCATGCTCTTCTGCTGGGCCTTGCGCGTCGACTCGCGCGTGAACTCGGAGCCGAACAGATAGGCGTTGTCGGTGAGCCCCCCTACGCGCGCGATCAGCTGGCGCAAGGTCTCACCATCCTGGACCCGGTAGATCCCGGCCGACTTGAACTCGCCTTCGAGACGCACATACTTGGTCTGCTTCGCGACCGGAACCGCGATGTCGGCCTTCGAGAACACGACGATCACGTCGCCGGGCTGCAGCGGCAGGTTGTGCTGAGGATCCTTGTCCAGAACCGCGCGGCCGAGGTTGAACGGGATCAGCGTCGTCGACAGGTCCTCCTGCAGGCGCTCGACGACCGCATAGTCCCAGTTGACTTCGCCCTGCTGGCGCTTCAGTGCGTTCTTGAGCTTTCCTCCGGCAGCAACTTCGTCCCCTTCGACGGGCTCGGCGGGATCCTCGGGTGCTTCCGCCAGGTCCGCCCGCGCGGCCTTCCCGTCCTCCGCTTTGGCATCGAGCCGGAAAGCCTTGACCGGATCGGTCGCCTCTTTCGACAGCGGCTTCACCTCGTTGCGCTTGGACCAGTAATTCGGCACGGTCAGCGCTTCCTTGTTCGGGATCAGGTCGGCGACGCGCAAGCCTTCGCGCCAGGCCTGACGCCTCGGATAGGCGACATTGCCGCGCAAGGTCACGGTCTTGTCGAAGCGGGGAGAGAGCGCAAAGACGGTCACGACGTCGCCATCCTGAAGCGCGCTCGCGAGCCCAGCGGGGTCGAGCGGCAAGGTCTCGGCATGGCGGCTGCTGCGCGCATCGATCCGGTCTATCGTCACCTGCTGCCCCTGGGCCGTCGTCGCGAGTCCGCCGGCCCAATTGATCAGATCCTGCAGCGAGTCCTTGCCTCTCAGCTCGAACACGGCCCGGGTATTTGTGCTGCCGCTGATCGCAACCTGGGGCCCAACCGCCGGGAAGAAGATCACGTCGCCGGGCAGCAGCTTCACGTCGCGGGATTTGTCGCCGCGCAGCAACAGATCATAGAGGTCGAATTCGCTGACCAGCTTGTCATGGCGCTTGAGCTGGACGCGGCGCATCGTCCCCTTCGGCGAAGGACCGCCGGCCGCAAAGATCGCGTTGACCAACGAACTCTGCGAGCTGATCGTAAACGCGCCTGGCCTCTGGGCCTGACCGACGACATAGATCTGTATCGTCCGCAGTTGGCCAAGGCTGACCGTGATCTCGAAGTTGCGGTAGTAATGACCAATCGCGTTCTTGATGTAGGCGGGCAGATCCTGGTAGCTGATGCCGGCGATGTTGATAACGCCGACCTTGGGGATGCTGATCGCACCGTTGCGGTCGACAACCGCGCGGACATCGACTTCAAGCTGTCCCCACGCACGGATCATCACCTCATCGCCGGGACCGACCACATAGTCGGACGAGACCGGCACGTTCTCAAGCGGCGCAAAGGTCGAGGGCACGTCGGAGAACAGATCGCGGCCGAAAATCGGCAGCGCGGCACCGGTGCTCTGCAGCACGAACTTCTGGAACTCGGTCGGCGCCTCGGGCATGCGCTTCTCGCGCGCCAAGGGCAGGTCGGCCGCCTGTTGCGGCTTCATCGTATTTGAGGCCGAGCGGGAATTCGTTGAACGGATCACGTTCGGCGCCGAGACGCTCGCCGAACTCACGCTCATGCTCGCCGAGCTGTCACCCGGGTTCGCGTTGAAGTCCGGCAGGGTCTGGGCCATCACCGCCGTCGCGCACAAACCCAAACAGGCCAAGCCCAGCAGCTTACGCATCTTCATCATCAAGCAGTCCATTCACGGAAAGGCGGATCCACCGATCCACCAAAAACTCAAAATCAGGAATCGATATGACGGACATAGTCGGCTACGCCTTCGGCAACCGACTTGAAAGCAGCTGTGTAACCCGCCTTGCGCAAAACCGAGATATCGGCCTGCGTGAAGCTCTGATAGCGACCGATCAGATCCTCGGGGAAGGGAATGTACTCGATCAGCCCTTCGGCGACAGCCTGTTCCAGACTCAACTCGGGGAGACCTGAGCGCTTCCTCAGCTCACCGACCACCGATCGGGCGATCTCGTTGAAAGCTTCGGCACGTCCGGTACCGAGATTGAAAATGCCGGAGATCCCGGGGTTGTCGAGGAAGTGGAGATTCACCGCAACGACGTCATCGACGCTGACGAAGTCCCTCATCTGCCCTCCCGCCGGATAACCATCGCAGCCGTCAAAGAGTTTGACCTTGCCGCTCTCCTTGAACTGGTGCATGTGATGAAGCGCCACTGAGGCCATGCGCCCCTTGTGGTCCTCGCGCTGGCCATAGACATTGAAGTAGCGGAAGCCCGCGACCTGGAACTTGGGCGACAGCGTCACGCCATCAGACCCGGCATAACGTTGACGGACGATCTGATCGAAAAGCAGCTTTGAATAGCCATAAACATTGAGCGGCTTTTCGTAGGCAGGGTCTTCCTTGAACACGGAGCTCGCGCCATAAACCGCAGCGGAGGATGCGTAAAAAAAGCGCGTTGCGTGCTTCTCGCAGTGATCGAGAAGGCGAACGGAATACTCGTAATTGTTCTCGAGCATGTAGCGGCCATTGCGTTCGGTCGTCGCCGAACAAGCGCCTTCGTGGAAGATCGCGTCGAAACGGCCCAGCCTTCCCGATTCCAGCTCGTCCAGCAGACGTGTCTTGTCCAGATAGCCGGACAGGCGCAGATCGACCAGATTACGAAACTTGTCGCCGTTGGTCAGGTTGTCGACACCGAAGATCTCGACATCAGGTCTGGCGCTCAAGGTCTTCGCAATGTTGCTGCCGATGAAACCGGCAACGCCCGTCACAAGGATTCTCACTTTTTTTAGCCTCATTGAATTTCCGAGCCGAAAAGCTCCTGATGGTTCACGGTGGCGGTTCCCAGTTTGCCGACGACAATGCCGCCCGCCCTGTTCGCCCACGGAACGGCTTCGCCGAGTGGAAGTCCAGCCGCCATCAGGCTGGCCAGCGTCGCAACGACGGTGTCCCCCGCGCCGGAAACATCGAACACTTCCTTGGCCTGGGCTGGATAGTCCTGCCTTCCGTTCGACGAAAATAGCGTCATGCCCTCCTCGGAGCGGGTCAGCAATAGCGCATCGAGATCCAGATCGCGGCGGAGCTCTTCCGCCTTCTTCTGCAGATCCTCCTCCGACTTCCAGGCGCCTACTACTTCCTTCAGCTCGGCGCGATTGGGCGTCAGCACCGTCGCCCCCCGATAACGCGCATAGTCGCTGCCCTTGGGATCGATGATGACTGCCTTGTTCGCCTCTCTAGCCGCCGAGATCATTGCGCCGATATGAGCAAGCCCACCTTTTCCGTAGTCGGACAGCACGAGCACTTCGCTATCGACGAGCAGCCTCCCGAAATCGGCCAGAGCGGCGCTGAGCACTTCATGAGAAGGCTTTTCCTCGAAATCGACACGGATCAATTGTTGCTGACGTCCCAGAACCCTCAGCTTGATCGTCGTCGGCACCGAGGAGTCTTCGATCAAGTGATCCGCAATACCTCCTTCACCAATCAACTCGCGAACCGAGCGTGCCGCTTCATCGTTACCGACAACTCCCATGATCGCCGCCCTGGCGCCCAGCGAGGCGACATTGCGCGCGACGTTTGCCGCCCCTCCCAACCTGTCCTCGTGCTTCTGGACATGAACGACGGGGACTGGCGCTTCAGGCGAGACTCGGCTGACATCGCCGAACCAATAGCGGTCGAGCATGATGTCGCCAACAACACCGACTCTGGCTGTGGATATCTTCTTGATGTGATCTCTGTTGAAAGACATTGGATTTCGTTCGTATCGATGGATGCTGATCAGGGGCAGGGATACCAGCCAAACGGGTCCTCCGTCCGGGCCGCGCCGTCGCGGAGAATATCCAGGACATCCCCCTTCAGGGCAAGGACTTTGGCCTCGACCTTGACGACATTGCCTATCCCGACCGCCTCAAGCTTGCAGATCGCGAGTCCAGGCTTGCCGAGCGCCTTCAGCGCCGCGGCTCTCGCCCGGTTGCGCTGGATCATCATCGGTGTCGGAGGGCCGGTCATCGCGTCCATGTCCCACGGGCCTTCGTAGCGGTCGCCGGTCGGCCAGGTGTAGATGCCGAAGCCTTGGCGGCGGTTTTCGACGTAGTCGCCTGCGTATTGCTCGCCGGCCCAGGGACCGTGCGCCCAGCGGTAGATGCCGCGACCGTGGCGCTTGTCGGAGCGGAACTCGCCCGTATAGCGATCGCCGTTGGCCCAACGCTTCTCGCCCAGGCCATGCTTCATGCCCAGATGGAAACCGCCTTCATAGCTCGCCCGACCGCTGGCTTTGCCTTCGCCTTCGGCGAGACCGTCGACACAAGGCCCTTCGTAGTGCTGCTGCAGCTCGGGATCGATGACTTTGCACGACTCGTCGGCCCTGACCAGCGAGTGAGCGATCGCCAGCACAGCTATCAACAGGATCGAAACACCCGCCCTCATTTGAAGCTCCACTGCGCGGCAACGCCGTTCGGCGTCACGCTGACGGTATCGGGGGCTCCGTTGTCCTTCTTGCGCCAGGACCAGGTCAGCGAACCCAGCGCATAGCCGATGAAGCTCGAGGCGACAGTGTCGGAGAGCCAGTGCTCGCGCTTCTGGATCCGCGCAACGTTGGTCATCGCCGCGAAACCATAGAGCCAGGGGGCGTCGTAGGCTTTCGCGAACGGGGTCAACGCGGCCCACGCGATCATCGTGTGACCGGACGGGAAGGACGCATTGCTGTCGTTCGACGATCCGGATTCGAAAGTGTGGCTGTCGGCGCCGGTCTTCGGACGGGCGCGGCCGGCCGCGTACTTGAGGCCGCTGGCGACCACCAGCGCCGACGCACCGGCCTCGAGCGAAGACGCGCCGACCAGGGTCAGGTTGTCGTCCAGGCCGGAGAACGCGGCCAAACCGCCCATCGCGAGCGCACCGTAAGGAATCGCGTTGCCGCCGTTGCCGATCTTGTTCCAGACCGAGCCCTGCATGTGATTGGACGAGTAGCGATCGACGCTGTTGTCGCCTTTCGCCGCGAGCAGGGTCAGCCCGGTCGCGGTCGCCAGCATCGCCCAGCTCGAAGGCTTCAGGGCGAGGGAGCCCAGAGCGCTCGCGTCGCGGGCCGCAAGATCGCCCAGAGGCAGGTCAAACATCGTTTTGCCGCGCGGCGCCGTCGCATAGTCGTCGTCGACATCGCCGAAGCGGCTCAGGCCATCCTTGTGGAAGAGGCCGTGGACCAGCGAGCGTTCGAACAGCGAATAGAGATCACCCGGAGACGCAACCATCTGACCAACGTCGCGGGTCCAGGGGGCGATCGCGAAACCGCCGCTGGCCTGGGTGTCCTTCGTCAACATGCTGTTCAGCGGAATCGAGATAAACATGCCCTTGTCGTGGTAAGGGCTACCTGGACTGCCCGGCTGAGTGATGTCGTTGCCGTTCGTGACCGTGTACCAGGCGCCGACTTCGACTCCGGACTGGAAGCGACGGCTCAACTCCAACCTGACGCCGTCGTCGCGGGCCAGGAAACGGCCGGCCCGCATCGTGCCAGTCAGATTCATCGGCAGCTGGTAATGCAGCGACGCAATCGCGGTCGTCGTCGAGTAGTCGCGCAGGCCGAACCAGCCTTCGGTGTCGCGCTGCCTGACCCAGTCGACGGCGAGATCCGCGGCCCAGGGGCCGCGCTCGGGGAAATAGGCGATCTGGGTGCCGGCTCCGGCGAACATCTCCTCATAGACGCCGGTCGAGGCCCGCGCATAGAGCCCCTTGTCGAGCTGAACGTATTTGTTCAGGAGCAGGCGGCTCAGCTTGAACTTGGCCCCCTTCTTGTACTCGGCAACGTCGGTCCGGACATGGGGCAGATCCGAGTTCGAAGCCTGGGTCACATCGCTGACGTTTTCGACCAGATCCCATTGAACCGCTCCCTGCGTCGACCAGCCCGAGCCGAAGGAATGCCCCATCGAGCCGAGAAGCGAGAAATCGTATTTGAGCGCACCGCTCGGATCGTTGAAGAAGAAGCTGACGTAAGGCCTGACCCTGGCCTGGTTCAGATTCTTGTCCTGGGTGCGCAGCGCGAAGAGCGGCACGTCCTCGCCGACGTGGAAGACCGACTCCGGATGCGCTTCGGCCGCCGCCTGCAACGCCTCTTCGGCTTCGCTGTCGGGGATGGAACCCGGAGCGGCGAGCTCGACCGAGACGCTCCGCGCCAGGCGGCTTCTCGGCGTCAGGCCGTAGAAGTACTTCTGCAACGCGTCGAGGTCGTAGAAGCGGTAGGTCGCGGCCGGCAGTTCATTGACCGAATAGGTAATCCGGATCTCGCGGGTCGCGTCGGGCGAATGCATCATCAGGATCCGGGCGGCACGACCGACCGCACGGCTCATCGCCGAGATGCGCCGGTTCGTCAGCGCGACGTCGAGCACACCGTCGCGCCAGGCGAGGCGGATGGCGCGGAAATCGTCGCCATACAGTGCCTCGATCGCGCGAGCCTTGTAGGACGGATCGCTCTTCCACTGCTCGACGGTCGGTCGGGGAACGGGTTTCGCCCAGGGTTCCGGTTCGTCGATCTTGGGTACGAACTCCTTCATGTCCAGCGGCACTGAGACATAGCCGTTGATGCCGACCGTGTTGTGCTGATAGGAGAGCTGGGTGCCTAACCAGCCCCAGCGGTACTCGAGCCCGACGCTGGGTCCTTTCTTCTTCCTGTCCGAGCCGGAAACGCTCGAACCGATGTCCTGCGCGTAGTTGTTCGCGTCGTATTCCGCGACAAGGCTCAGCGGCAGCTTTTCGGAGAGCTGGAGGCGGGCACCGCCGAAAGGGCCATCGATCCGCCCCTTGCCATAACCGACGGTCAGATCGAGCAGGCCGATATTCTTTGAAGCCGTGACATAGCGCGAACTGTAGAGCTGGGTTCCGGCATTGACGCCGGTCAGGTCGGTCTTGCCGACCGCGAGCGCTGGAAACCACTTGCTCTCAGGCAGGGCCAGCTTCGCACCGAGCGATTTGTCCTTGTAGGAGCCGTAAGTCTTGTTCTGCTCTTCGGTAAAGCCGGCCGGGACGTTGGCGATCCGCGTATAGCGGAAGGTTCCTTCGAGCCAGGGCAGAAAAGCCAGATCGGTCCACAGCAGGCCGTAGGGCTTGAAGTAGGAGTAGCCGGAGCTGAGCGTGCCTTCCGGCGCGATATGCGCATCGGGCATGTTGATCAGACCGGAAGTGCCGACCACCGAGGGCGCGGCCATCGTCGCGGCCGAACCGGCGAAAAGCAACGGCAGACAGGCCAGAGTCTTCAGCTTGAAACGCGGGGGGGCGGGGTGATGGGTCATGCAAATCCGGGCCTGATCCTCGCGGAGCAGGTAAAGGGCGGGAGACGCTCGCTTTTCCAGCGATCAGCAAAAAAGCAGCCCGCGCTCACGCACAGGCTGCTTTCCTTGAAACAACGACTCAGTGGTGCGTGGTCGTGCTGTGGTGAGTCGTCGTCGAGTTGTCGTCACCCGAAGCAACGCCAACCGCGACGGCAACGGCGACACCGGCGGTCACAGCGGCCGCAACGGTGGTCGTGGTCACAGCGGCAGTCGTGGTCGCGGCGCCAGCGGCGGCATCGGTCGCAACAACGGCTTCAGCGGCGAAAGCGGACGAGCTCACGAACAGGCCAGCGGCGAGCAGGGCAATAATCTTCATCATGGGGAATCCTTTCTTGGGAAGTAAGGTTACGACTCCCGTCAGCCCTTCAAAAAAAGAGCAAACCAAAGCCGAAGTTACAGCATATCCAGCACTGAAAGCGATTGCAAACACAGTCAATACGCCCCCTGTCGTTTGAACACGACACTGACGGTGCGCCACAGGATCACCAGGTCGTACCAAACCGACCAGTTGCGCACATACCAGGTGTCGAAGCTTACCCGGCGAGCGTAATCGATGTCGTTGCGCCCGCTGATCTGCCACAGCCCGGTGATTCCGGGGCAGGCACCGAGGTAATTCTCGCGGTATTCGCCGTAACGCTCCAGTTCGGCTTCGACCACCGGACGCGGCCCGACGAGGCTCATTTCACCTTTGATCACGTTGATCAGCTGAGGCAGCTCATCGAGGCTGGTGCGGCGCAGGAAATCGCCGATCTTCGTAACGCGCGGGTCATTCTTCAGCTTGAAGTCGCGCGCCCATTCCTCGCGCGCAGCGGGATCGTTCGCCAGCAACTCTTTCAGCACTTCGCCAGCGTTCGGAACCATGGACTGGAACTTCAGACATTTGAAGAGGCGTCCATTGCGGCCAACGCGCGTATGGCCATAGAAGGGACGAGCTCCGGTCTTCATGATCAGGGCACCGACCACGAGAAACAGAGGAGAGAGCATGAGCAGCAACGCGATCGAAACGAGGATGTCGAAAGCGCGCTTGAAACACCGTGGAGCGAGGCGGGCCAGATTGTTGCGCACCGTGATGAACAGCACTTCGTGGCTGAAAAAGTGCATCGTCTCGGTGCCATAGAGCGGCAGACCGCGGAAAGGCGGCGCGATCTTCAGGTGAGGGTGGTGGATCGAGAGCTTTTCGACCAGGGTCTGCTGCAGAGTCCCCTGATCCTGTTCGAGCGCGAGCACGACGGTCGTTGCCTGGCCATGATCATGGAGGTGGCGCTCAAGGCCGAGCTCGAGGTTTTCGACCTTCCAGGCCTTGTCGCCGACGCAAATCATCTGCCGTCCGCCTTGCGCCGCGGCCGGCGCGAAGAACCCGACGATGTCGTAACCGAGCCCGTTTTCGCTGAGCAGCGCATTCGCGGCGTCGACCGCATTCTCTCCGCAGCCGACGATGACGACCGGAATCCTCCAGATCCCAAAGCGGTCGAGGATCCGGCGCATCAGGTAGCGGGACAGGACGAGGACCACGGCGAAGATCACCCACGAAGCGATGAAGCCGATCCGCGACTCTCCCGCGCCGAACAGAAAGCAGCTCGCGCCGTCGCCGAGGAAGGCAATCGAAAACACGCTGAGCGCTTCGGCCAGAGCCTGACTTTCGGTCTTGCGGCTCGAGTAATTGCCTTTGTTGACCCAGAGCCAGATGACTCCGGCGCAGCCCCACAGCAGCATCGAGGAATTCTCGCCGAGGTGGCGGAAGCCGGCCAGATGCAGGCTTTCCAGCGATGAGATACCCAGAGCGGAAGTGTCGATCAGCGCAGCCAGAACGACGACCAGAACGTCGGCGAGCACCAGACACCATTTGGCGACGGTAAACCTGTCCATTCCGCTTTGCGGAACCGTTGCGGGCAAGCCCAGGTTCAGTGAGGGCGTAACGCCCAGCTCATCCGTATCCATATGCAAATCCTCAGGCTGCGCCTTTATCTTTCGGCTCCGCATGACTTCGGGAACCTGGTTTCTCCGGGCGGGTGCGGCTTAATCACTGTCCGGCCCCCCGAACAGCTCCGCATTCCGCCCGAATCAAATTTTTCAGATTAAACAGTTTTTCCGGATTTTCGAAAGCGAACTGGATCACACCGCGAAATAGTTCCTGTACCACTCGACAAAGCGCTTCACGCCCTCTTCGACCTTCATCCCCGGCTTGAAACCGGTCCATGCCGTCAGCGCGGACACATCGGCCGAGGTCGCCGGAACATCGCCGGGCTGCAACGGCAGCAGGTTCTTCGTCGCCTTGCACCCCAGCGCCTTCTCGATCGCTTCGATGTAGCTCATCAGCTCGACCGGCCCCTGGTTACCGATGTTGAAGACGCGGAAAGGCGCGCGGGAAGTGCCCGGATTCGGCGCCTGTGGATCGAAGTCTGGATCGGGTTCGGCGGGGCGGTCGAGGACGCGGATCACACCTTCGACGATATCGTCGACATAGGTGAAATCGCGCTGCATCTTGCCGTAGTTGAAGACGTCTATCGCCCGGCCTTCGAGGATGGCCTTCGTGAACAGGAAGAGCGCCATGTCCGGCCGTCCCCACGGCCCATAGACCGTGAAAAAGCGCAGGCCCGTGGTCGGCAGTCCGAACAGATGGCTGTAGGTGTGCGCCATCAGCTCGTTCGCCTTCTTCGTCGCCGCATAGAGGCTGACCGGGTGATCAACGCTGTCAGCTTCCGAGAAGGGCATCTTCTCGTTGCCGCCATAGACGCTGGAGCTGCTCGCATAGACGAGGTGCTGAACCGCGTTGTGACGGCAACCTTCGAGGATGTTCGTAAACCCGACGACGTTCGATTCGACGTAGGCCTGCGGATTGATCAGCGAATAGCGCACCCCTGCCTGGGCGGCCAGGTGGATCACCCGCTCGAATTTCTCGGTCGCGAACAGCGCTTCGATGCCGGCGCGGTCGGCGACATCGAGCTTGATGAAGCGGAAATTCGGATAGGGCTTGAGCCGTTCGAGACGGGCAAGCTTGAGGTTCGGGTCGTAGTAGTCATTGAGGTTGTCGATGCCGACGACCTCTTCGCCACGCGCAAGCAAGACGAGGGCGGCATGCATACCGATGAAGCCGGCTGCGCCTGTGATGAGTATCTTCATTTTTCTTCTGCCTGGAGTTGCACCCCCATCCGCTTCCTTCGCCCTTTTGCGGAGAAAGAAAAGGATCCGGGAGCTTGGGGAGGATCCGGGATGAAGTGTGCCGCGATGTCCTTGTTCGCGCCTGTCGCATTTTGACATACATCGCGACCCGGGCCTAGCGCGGGCCTCGCCCCCCAAGGGGACGAAAAACCCGCGCGCAGGCCAGAGGGGTCGCTAGGGCTTTGTCATGCGCCGCGCCTCGATGAGCTTGGCATACTTGAGAAAGCTCGTCAGACAACCAATCGCGATGTGGATCAGACCGGGCATGCCGTCGAGAAAGCCGCGCCGGAAAAAGTAGAATTTGACGAAGCGGACCAGCGGACTCAGCACGAGCTTGCCGACCGTCGCTCTGTCTCCTCTTTGCAACATCCGCTGCACGGACAGGCTCGTGTAACGATTCTGCTTTTCGAGATAGCGCTCCAGGCTCTCCTCCGAGTGGTGGAGAAGATCACCGCTCAGCCGCCCGACTTCGCCGGGCGCGACGACCTTTTCATGGACGGCGTCGTCGGACCAGTTGGCCCGACGACGATCGAAGAGCCTCAGGGACAGATCCGGATAGCCCTCGCCATGACGCAGATAGCGCCCCAGGAAGCGGTTGCAGCGGGGAAACGCATAGGCGGCATGCTGCGGAGCTTCAAGCTCGCGCTCGATCGCGGCGCGCAGTTCATCGGACACCACTTCGTCCGAATCAATGCACAACACCCAGTCGTGACAAGCCTGCGAAACCGCAAAGCGTTTCTGGGGACCGAAGCCCATCCATTCATGCGTCAGGACCCGCGCACCGTGCGCGAGCGCGAGCTCGCGGGTACCGTCATCGCTGTCCGAGTCGACGACGACGATCTCGTCGCAGAAAGCGAGCGCGGCGAGGGTCGGCGCGAGCGATCCGACACAGTTGCGAGTGATCAGGACAGCGGAGAGCGGGCAGCGGGAGTTCATGCGCCCGAGTCTAGCATTGGCCCCCTGTTTGATCGCCCAGAAGAGCGGCAAGGCGCAGAGGCGGGAAGAGGAATGACGGCACTGGGCCCCCGCCTGCGCGGGGGCGACAGGCAGGCACGCGGGGGCGGAGGCAGGCTCTCCGCTTTTGGAAAAAGGCACTTTGCCTTTCTCTGCGGCTCTGCATGAGAAAGATCTGCCCGTCGAAAATTCGATCACGCGGAGCGAAGCCTGGAATTCGCAGAGCACCGCGCTTTCCGGGATAATCACGCCATGAATTCCCTGTTGATCGTCAAAACCTCGTCGATGGGCGACGTGATCCAGTATCTGCCGGCGATCACCGACCTGCACCGCCACAGGCCTGAGCTCGCGATCGACTGGGTCGTCGAGGCGCCTTTCGCGCCGCTCGCCCGCCTGCACCCGGCCGTGCGCCGCGTGATCCCGATCGCGCTGCGCAGCTGGCGCAAGCGCCTGTACCTGCCTTCGACCTGGCGCGCTTTCGGCGCGCTGAAGAAAGAACTCGCCGGCGAATACGACCAGGTCATCGACGCCCAGGGCCTGCTCAAGAGCGCGCTCGTCGCGCGCCTCGCCAAGGCGCCAGTCGCGGGCTACGCGAAGAATTCGGCCCGCGAACCGATCGCGACCCGTTTCTACGACCAGAAATTCCAGGTTTCCTGGCAGCGCCACGCGGTCGAACGCAACCGGCTGATCACCGCCGCCGCGCTCGGCTACACGGCCGAAGGCGGTCCGGATTACGGCATCCACGCACCCGAACCGGCCGCCGACGCCTGGGCGCCTCCTGAACCCTATGTGCTGCTGCTGACCGCGACGGCCCGCGATGAGAAGCTGTGGCCCGAGCCGAACTGGATCGCTCTGGGCCGCGAGCTGAACCGCCGCGGTCTGCACTGCGTGCTACCGGCCGGCAACGCGACCGAGGTCGCGCGCGTCGAGCGGATCGCCGCCGAGCTGCCGCACGCGAGCCGGGTTCCGGCGATGTCGCTCGATGCGCTCGCCACCGTGATCGAGCGCGCCCAGTGCGCGGTCGGCGTCGATACGGGGCTCTCGCATCTCGCCGCGGCGCTGTCGACGCCGATCGCCGCGCTCTATGTCGCGACCGAGCCGGGCGCGAACGGAGTCGCCGGAGGCAAGAGTGCGGTCAACCTTGGAGGCAAGGGGCAGTGCCCCAGCGTCGCCCAGGTTCTCTCCGCCCTGCGGTCCTGGGCATGATCGCCCGCATCCTGTACACGGCGCTGTGGTGGCTCGCCGCGCCGTTGATCCTGCTCCGCCTCGTCTGGCGGGCGCGCCGTCAACCTGAGTACCTGCAGGATCTTCGCGAACGCCTGGGCTTCTACCCGGAAGCCGCAGCGGCGAAGCGGATCTGGATCCACGCGGTCTCGGTCGGCGAGACGCGCGCGGCCCAGCCGCTGGTCCGCGCATTGCGCCAGCGCTATCCGGACCACCGTCTGCTGCTGACCCAGATGACGCCGACCGGGCGCGCGACAGCGCGGCAGCTCTATGGCGACGAGGTCGAGATCGCCTATCTGCCCTACGACACGCCCGGCTGCGTGCGCCGCTTCCTGAAGCGCTTCCGCCCCGAATGCGGCGTGCTGATGGAGACCGAAGTCTGGCCCAACCTGCTCGCCGGGGCACACAGCGCGGGCGTCCCCATCCTGCTCGCGAACGCACGGCTCTCCGAACGTTCGGCGCGCGGCTATGCGCGGCTGGGCGGCTTTTCCCGCACCGCTTTCGCGAGCATCGCTCATATCGGCGCCCAGACCGAGGCCGACGCGGCGCGGTTGCGCGCCGCCGGGGCGAGAGCGGTCAGCGTCACCGGCAACATCAAGTACGAGATCACGCCGCCCGCGGAAGCCAGCGAGCAGGCCGCGCGCTTCCGCGAGCGGATCGGGGCGCGAGCAGTGCTGATCGCGGCGAGCACCCGCGAAGGCGAGGAGGGGCCTCTGCTCGAAGCCTTCGCCCGCCACGCGCCCGCCGATCTTCTGCTGCTTCTGGTGCCTCGGCACCCCCAGCGCTTCGCGCAAGTCGCCGCGCTCGTCAAAGCGCGCGGCCTTTCGCTGCAACAGCGCAGCGACGAGACGACGCTTGAAGCGACGACCCGGGTCTGGCTCGGGGACAGCATGGGCGAGATGTTCGCGTACTACGCGACGGCCGATGTCGCGATCATCGGCGGGAGCTGGGAGCCCCTGGGCGGGCAGAGCATCATCGAAGCCTGCGCTTCGGGCATTCCGGCGATCGTCGGTCCGCACACCTTCAACTTCACCCAGGCCTGCGCGCTCGCCATCGACGCAGGAGCCGCGCTGCGCTGCGCCGACCTCGACGAGGCGGTGCGCGAAGCCTGCGCGTTGCTCGCTTCACCGGAGCGCTGCCGCGCGATGGGCGAAGCCGGCAGCCGTCTCGTCGCCGAACACCGCGGCGCCTGCGCGGCAAGCTTGGAACTGATCGCCCCCTACATCAGGAATTGAGAACCATGTCTTTCGCAAACACCGCGATCCTCGTCACCGGCGACGGCCTCGGCCAGGGAGACGCTGCGCTGCGCCACAAGCTCGCCGCAAGCTATTTCCGCACCCTGTTCGAGGGTGGCGATCTGCCGCGCGCGATCCTGTTCTATGCGGACGGAGTCAAGCTCGTGACCGGGACTTCGCCCTGCCTCGAAGAGCTCAAGGCGCTGGCCACGGCCGGCGTGCCGCTGATCATCTGCCGCACCTGCCTGGATTTTTACGGCCTGATCGACGAGGTCGCGGTCGGCGAAATCGGCAACATGATGAGGATCGTCGAAGCGCAGGGCGAAGCGGACAAGGTCATCACGATCTGACGGTGGCTTCACCGCAGACAAGCCTCCCCCCGCTTAGGGCCAAGCTGCCCAGACTGTGACCGATTTCATATCGATACAGTTATTGCCACTTGTGCTCCAACGGATTTATCGTGTGGCCTCGTGCCAAGATGAAGGCATGCGTTCAGCGCCGAGAATCCGATGCCGCGTTCCCTTGCCTGCCTGCTCTGCCTCATCTTCACCCTCAGCGCCTGTGCGGGGGTGAGCGACGCTTCGGCTGCCGAGCTGCACGTACTGGCGCGCAATCCCGAAGGCGTGCGCACGGACGATCCGGCCTGGCTGAGCAAATTGAGCCAGGCGAGCGGCGTTCCGGTCCGCTTCGCCGCGGCCGTCTCGGCGCGCCGCGCCGCTTACCGGATTGCCTGCGATCCCGATACCGATTCCTGCTCCGTGGCACTCTCGCGCCTTGCCGCGAGCGGCCTGCTCGATCAGATAGAAACTGAAGGTCGCAAGACCCTGCCTAGCCCTCCCGCGTCTGCCACGCTTCACTGAGTCGTCATCATGAAACTCCCTATTCGATCTTCTCTGGCCTTGGTCTGTGCTCTGCTCGCAGGCACTGCGTTCGCCGATGAGAACGCCCGCGTCATCGTCAAGTACCGGAACAGTTCGACCGTGGCGCTGCAAACCGCCAGCTCGCGCGCGACGATTCTCAGCAGCCGCACCGGCGAGAGCGTGTCGACGGCAAGGACGATCGCACCGCGGATGGACGTCGTGCAGGCCAGCAACATCAGTTCGGCAAAACTCGCAGCCCGGCTCGCGGCTCAGGCCGACGTCGAGTACGCAGTGCCCGACCGGATCAAGAAGATCAAATCCACGCCCAACGATCCGCTCTATTCGACCCAGTGGAACCTGCTTTCAGCCCAGCCCGCCGCGATCAACGCCCAAGGCGCCTGGGGCCTGACGACCGGCTCGTCTTCGATCGTCGTCGCGGTCGTCGATACCGGCATCCGCCCGGAGCACCCCGACCTGAAGAACAAGCTGTTTTATACGAGCGGCGGCACGGTCTATGGCTACGATTTCGTATCCGGCACGACTTTCTCGAACGATGGCGACGGGCGCGACTCCGATCCGACCGACCCGGGCGACTATGTGACCAGCGCCGAAGCGGCCACCCAGACCTTCAAAGACGCGAGCTGCACGGCAACCAACAGCTCCTGGCACGGCACCCAGGTCGCATCGATCGTCGCCGCCGAAACCAACAACTCGACCGGGATGGCCGGCGTCGCTCAGGGCAGCATGATCCTGCCGGTTCGCGTGCTCGGAAAATGCGGCGGCTACGACTCGGACATCATCGCCGGGATGCGCTGGGCCGCAGGCCTCGCGGTCTCGGGCGTTCCGACCAACCAGCACCCGGCCAAGATCATCAACATGAGCCTCGGCGGTGTCGCTACTTGCAGCGCGGCTTACCAGGAAGCGATCAGCGAGATCACGAATGCCGGAGTGCTGGTCGTTGCAGCGGCCGGCAACGAGAGCGGGGCAGTCGATGAACCGGCCAACTGCTCGGGCGTGCTCGCGGTCGCGGGCGTCCGTCACAACGGCAGCAAGGTCGGCTACAGCAGCTATGGTGCCGAAGTCGGCATCAGCGCGCCGGCCGGCAACTGCGTCAACACGACCGGCTCCTGCGTCTATCCGATCATCACGGCCAAGAACAGCGGCACGACCAGCGCGGTCAGCAGCACCTACAGCGACTCTTCCGACTATTCGGTCGGCACCAGCTTTGCCTCGCCTCAGGCGGCCGGCGTCGCGGCGCTGATGCTGGCAGGCAATTCCGCGCTGACCCCGACCAAGCTGATCTCGCTGATCAAAACGAGTGCGACCGCCTTCACGACGGATTCGACGCTGAAGAGCTGCAACATCGCCACCGACAGCAACGGCCAGTGCAACTGCACGACGACGACCTGCGGTGCCGGCATGCTCAATGCGCTCGCTGCGGTCACGCTGGCGCTGAAGCCTTCGGCCAGCATCACGACGGTCAGCTCGGCGACGGCCGGAACGGCGCTGACGCTGGACGGCAGCGGCAGCAGCGCTTCCGGCTCGCGGACGATCGCGAGCTACGCGTGGTCGGTCACGTCGGGCAGCGGAATCGTTTCGTCCTTCACGAGCACAGACCAGGCCAAAGCAGTGCTGCTGCCTTCGGCGGCCGGAACGATCACGGTCTCGCTGACCGTGACCGACAGCGAAGGACTGACCGACACGACCAGCACGACTTTCACCGTCGCCGCGGCCAGCACGACGACGGGAGGAACAACGGGCGGAACGACCACGACAACAACCACGACGACTTCGTCGGGCGGCGGTGGCGGCGCGCTCGATCCGCTTGCGCTGATCGCGCTGCTGGGCCTCGCCGGCCTGGGTTGGACGGCAAAGCGCCGCTGAACACGAATCGCCCCAGGGCAGTCGATGAAACTGTTCTGGGGCCAATCCTTGTCTCGGCAGGGTTTGATGTGTTCTGATGCGCTGATCGAATCGATCATGGCTTCAGGATGAGTCTCTTCTTCAAAGTCGCACAGACTGCCCTGCTATGCACCGCCGCGTTCTCGCCCCTGGCTGTGGAGGCAGAGCTTTCCCAGCCCCCAAGCAGAATCCAGGCACCCACGCTCCTCAAGCCGGAGGTCCAAATCCCTGTCCCGGGAAAAACCTTCGTCGGAAATAACCCCGATCCACGCTTCGCTGGCTACCTGAAGGACTGGATAGCGCAGATCGGGCAAAGCAAATTCGAATCCCTTACCCCTGGCGACCAAGGGCAGTCTTTCGTCAGTGCCGAGATCGGCAGGAACGGACAACTCGTCAGACTCAGACTGTTGAGATCATCCGGCAACAGGGTCTTTGACAGCGCAGTTCTCTCAGCCATCAATAGGGCTGCGCCCTTTGCCCCCATTTCCGAAGGCATGGTTCGTGGCACCGAAGTGCTGGTCATCAACCGCGCTTTTTCCTTTGCTCAGCAGGACCAGGCGCTGGCCGATGCGGGAAGCACGGGAGCCAAGGCTGCCCTCTTCGATTCACCTGAATCACACCATCAGCTGGTCTACCTCGGAGCCCCGGATATGAAGCGCTGCGGCATCGCTTATCCGCCCGAATCGCTGAGGGCCGAAGAGACGGGAGTCACCCGATTGCTACTGCTGTTGACACCCGAAGGTGAAGTCCTCGCCGCCAAGGTGGAAATCTCCAGTGGCCATCCACGCCTCGATGAAGCTGCGATCGATTCGTTCGCGCTATGCACGTTTCCTCCGCGGAAGATCGATGGAGTCCCGGTACTTGGCTGGGAGCGACTCGATTACGAATGGCGACTCACCGATTAGTGATCGTCAGTCACCGGCGAGCCGCTACAATCGCGGCTCCTGAATGCGAGGCTATTCCGTGTCCGACCGCCTGAAAGTCCTTCCCCAGTATCTGATCCCGAAACAGGCCTTGACGGTTCTTGCCGGGAAATTCGCCGGCTGGCAGGGTGGGGCGATCACCCATGCGGCAATCCGGCGCTTCGTCGCCCGCTACCGCGTCGAGATGAGCGAAGCAGCGAATCCCGACATCGCGAGCTACGCGAGCTTCAACGATTTCTTCACCCGGGCCCTCAAACCCGGCGCCCGCCCGATCGCCGACAGCCGCTTCATCTGCCCGGTCGACGGCGCGATCAGCCAGTTCGGCGCGATCGAAGCGGGGCGGATCTTCCAGGCCAAGGGCCACCGCTACACGGCGACAGAGCTGCTCGGCGGCGGCGAGGCGCTCGCCAGGCCGTTCGTTGACGGGCAGTTTGCGACGATATACCTGTCGCCGCGCGACTACCACCGCATCCACATGCCGATGGCCGGACGGCTCACGCGGATGATCCATGTGCCGGGTGAGCTGTTCTCGGTCAATCCGCTGACCGCGCGCGGCGTACCCGGACTGTTCGCGCGCAACGAGCGCGTCGTCTGTCTGTTCGACGGGGACTGCGGACCTTTCGCGCTGGTGCTGGTCGGCGCGACGATCGTCGGCAGCATGGCGACCGTCTGGCACGGCGTCGTCAATCCGCCGCGCCCGGGCAGGATCCGCGAATGGAGTTACGAAGGCCGGAACATCGCGCTTGAAAAAGGCCAGGAGATGGGCCGTTTCCTGCTCGGTTCGACCGTCGTGATGCTGTTCCCAAAGGATTCGCTCGCCTTCAACCCCGAGTGGGCCCCCGGCAAGCCGGTCAGACTCGGTACGCCGGCAAGCGTCTGATCTGTCGCCGCAAGCTCAGTAGGGTGGAATCGGAGCGGAGCGACATTCCACCGCTTACGAATGACAGCCTTGTCCTTCAGGCTCTCCGTCGCTGAGTGGTGGCGGATTGCCCCCTTGGGGCGAATCCGCCCTACGGCCGCCCCCACAGGAAGAGAGTGAAGCTACTTCGTGATCGGCGCGTTGCGGCCCGAATACAGGTCGCTCATCCGCTGCGCGGCCTCGTTGACCGAACTCTTCGCGTGCTCGTTGCAGTAGCGCGTCACAAACATCTCGACGGTGCCGTTGGAGACATCGGAAACCTGCTGGGCCTGGCGCGCATAGTTGTGCCCGCTCAGAAAACCCCTGGCCCACGCGATGAAACGCCCGCGCTGCTCGGCATCGTCTTTCGAGCGCGCCCACGCGCTGCAGCTCATGTCATCGAGACCCAGAACCCGGGGCGGAGCCGCTTGAGCCGGGACGGCGGCGAGCAGCGCGAAAGCGGACAGCAGCATCGCGATGGAGCGGGTAATCGACATCCGTAAGCCTCTTCCTGAGCGGCGGCAATACAGCGATTATCCAACAGAGCGCGCGACTGCGCGCGGGAAGCTATTCGCTGTAGCGAAAGGCCTCTTTCCAGAACGCCGCCGGGTAGGCGAGCCGCCCCTGACCGATCGCTTCGGGGATCATGTGGCCAACGCCCGGCAGCACACGGTACTCGTGCTCCAGACCGAGCGAGGAGAGCATCAGACTGAACTCCCTTGTGATGTTCCTGCCGTGGTCATTGCTGAGCCAGTCCTGCTCGCCGACCAGCACGCGCAGCGTGCTTCGCGCCGCGATCGCATCGGCGTTGCGGATCGCCCAGGTCGACGGCTTTTGGGCGTCGAAGAACGCGATCGACGCAGCGCGCCCCGCCGCGTCGGCGGGGCCGAAGGTGTTGGTCAGATAGGCAACGTTCTTCTCATCGCTCCAGTCGATCAACGCGCCGCCCAGCGAGGACGCGGCGCCGAAGGTGTCCGGATACTTGAAGGCGAGGCGCATCGCGCCGAAACCGCCCATCGACCAGCCTTCGAGGCCGCGACCGACAGGGCCGGCGATCGTCCGGTAGCTCGCATCGATGTGCGGAATCAGGTCGCGGATCAGCACCTCTTCGACCGGACCGCTCTCGACGCCCGGCGCCTTGTCGTTCGCATTGACATACCAACCGATTGGCAGGGCCTGGACGAAGACGACGATGGACTCGGGCATCTCGCCGCGCTGCATCGCGGCCTCCATCGCCTTGACCAGAAACCGCCCCTCCCGCTGATTGCCGTTCCCGCCATGCAGGTAGTAGATAACCGGATAGCGCTTACCGGAAGACGCATAGCTCTTCGGCAGGTAGAGCATATAGCTACCGAAGCTGCCTGGTCCGCGGCTGGGGGTTGCGTAGCGATGGTAGCGGGTGCCGGGCGCGGTCTGGGTGATCGGATCGACCCAGGCGGTATCGGGGTCGCGCAACGCCAACGGATCGAAGTGAGCGTCGAAAGCGCCGCCATGCAGGTGCATCGCGAAGTAGCTGACGATCAGCCGGGTTGTGAAGCCCTCCTGAAGCCCCAGGTAATCCCAATCGCGGGGCGTCGGGACCGGCAGCGCGGGCGTCCTGCCCGGGGCGCTCTGGCGCAGGATTCTCGCCTCGTAACCCTTCACCGTCGGCTGGATCACTCCGATGTTCGCGGTGTCGATCCGGTAGCGCTCGGCATTCTTGTCGAGGAAGTCGATCAGCTGGCGCAGCCTGGCTTCACGGCCTTGCGGCGGAACACCGTCGATACTGACGATCGAGTAATGGTAGCCGAGATAGCTCGCGATCGGAGTCGGAAACCGGCCTTGATAGGCGGGCACCGGCGCGGATTTCGCGGCCCGCCCCTCGCGGGGCAGCCAGATGATCACGGGCTGTTTGGTCTGCGGCCGGGCTTCCTGGTAGAAGTCGAAATGGAACGGCCCGCCATCACCTTCCGCATAGCTCTGATCGGGCAGGAAGGTGAATGCCTCGGGAGGCTGGGCCTCGGCTGCGACCGCGCTCAAACCGAAGGCATTGATCAGCAGCGTGGCGGCCAGCAGCAGGAATTTTCTTTTCATGGGGACTCGCGGGTAGCTCAGGCAGGGCGCCGCAGCGCCAAGCATGGGCGACCAGCATACTCAGGACCCCGAAGCGCCGCCCGTTTCAGGTGTAGCGAAATGATTCAACCGGAGCGAGGCCTGTCACCGTCTGAGTTCGCTCAATGAACATCTCAGCGACAAGCCTGCGGCGAAAATACCTTATTGTCATTGACCGGCTTCGCCGCGACAGGGAGGAAGTGCGCCACAGCTTGTCGTGACACCAAACAGCCTCCGCAATCGAGCCGAACCGCTCCGGGAAGAGCACAATCGACGATCCCGCCAAACACGGCAAACAGGCAAACAGGCAAACAGGCGAAGAATTCATACTCCAGGCAGAGAGGAAAAACTCACTTCCACTGTCCTCGCCTGGCACGACGAGCCTTATCCATCGCAGCCCGATAGGAATCCGGCGCATCGGCTGACGCGATGGCAGCACCACTGAGGAGAAGTGCTTCGGCAACATCGATCTGCCCCTTGGTCAGGCACTTCCAGGTAGCGCCACCCGCACTGCAGTTGAGGATTTTGCCGTGCTCGGACAGCCACAGCTCGAACGATTGCCTCTGCCCGGTAGCTATTCCGGAAATCCCCCAGAGAGGCCGAGGAAGATCATCGACGATAGGCCATCCCTGTTCAGAAAGTCCTTGCACTTTCCCACTGATCTATTGACTACGGACGTCTGCGCTTCTGCGTACCTTGCTAGACGGGATGAGCAGGAAGGACTGCGGCGAAAGATCGCCGCGGCACGGTCCGCTGACTTGCAGAACCCTAGCAATCTCAGTATTGAGGCCGGTTCCCTCACGCAACGCAAGCTCTGTTCCTTTCGGAAGCTTGCAGCTCCGACCATTCGGCAGACGCACGGTAAATGGTGAGGAGAGCACACCGCGCCCGTCAAATTGTGCCGGTCCGTTTGCTTCGTTCCGGGGCTTCTCGGCTTGGGTGCTACCCGGCCCCATCCGGACATCGGCAAGGTGGATCACTAACAAAAAGAGCGCAAGAAAGGGCAAAGCTGATGCCAAAAGAATCCAGGGCTTGACCGGAAGGCAACGCTTTCCATCATCGCCGGCCGGTTCAAGGTATTTGAGCCAGGGCTTCTGATGTGCGAGCGAGCGGCGGATCTGCAGCAGTGAAATCCCCTGAACCAGCACGTACGGCAGCGCGAGCGGCATCGCCAATCCCGTCAGCATGTAGCGAAGTTCGCTATTCCGGACCAAGGTCCAGAACAGGTAAGCCCCAACTAAACCGATCATCGCTCCAATAGCAGGAAAACCGATCAGCAAGAGCCACCACCCACGCCTGCTGCTCAGCATCCTGCGCACGCACAGAGCAAATCGCCGCAGACTGCCCAGCGAAACCAAGAGCCCCAGAAGAGGAAGCACGGCACACCACGCTAGCAGCGAGGGAATACTTGCTTGCGCGTCCCGAAAATTTACCCTGCTTCCGACAAAGAACAGCATCAAAGTCAGAATTGCCAGGGCTAGCCCCTGGATCAGGCGCAGAGAGATATTGAGCCTGGCCATCCTGCGGCGCAAAGCAGCACTCGGCCTGAGTACTTCTTCAAGCCCGTTCGCACCAACGAGCTTCGCATAAGTCCCCGGAAGCATGTCATCGCCGGCAACCTGATCCGGCGAAGCTTTCAGCACCAGCAAGGCTTTAACCAGTTCATCGTCCCACCAAGCTGCAGCCCAATGCAGCGCCGCCTTTCCGCCATAGACAGAGGTGACATCCGCTCCAGCCGCAACCAGCCGGGCCAAAATCGGGGCGTAGTCCCGACGCGGCAGATGATTGAAATGAATGGCCTGGAGCGCTGTGAACCAGGCATCGCAATCCGGCTGATCTTTGACGACAAGATTACCGCCTTCGAGATGAATATCCGCCCCCGCAGCGAGCAGAGCCTCAAGCATGGGAAGCATCTCAGGCCCCGCCTTGATGCCGGCAAGCAAGCGGTGCAAAGGCGTAGCACCTAAAGAATCGCTGCGGGTGGCCGATGCGCCGGCCTTGAGCAAGGCATCCATAATTGCGGGATCACGCGCGCTCTGATCACCGTTGAGGCTATTGGGCGCACAGGCCAGGGCCAGGGCGCCGATCTGTTTCCCAGAGATGGGATCGGCTGAGGCACCACGAGCCAACAGAAGTTCGACTGTCGAGCGCCGACGGTAAGAAGCCGCGGCCTCAAGTGCGGACACATTTCCGGGATTGGGTTGGTCGATCTTTGCTCCGTGCTCCAGCATGTATCCGACCGCATCGTCCAAACCATGTCCCGCAGCCCAAACCAGCGGGGTATCAGAGCCTGCCGTGCTGTTGAAGTCGAGCCCCTGAGCAACGAAGACCGGAAGCAGATCCTGACGCCTCCCGCGGATCAGGTCGATCGCTATAGATCCCTGACGAAGCGTCCAGGCCGGAAACAATTCCTTCAGCGACAGCCAGGAAAAGGCCTGGAAGATGCTGATCTTGTCGACTGAACAAGCCTTGTGCACCGGATCGAGACGCTCGACCACACCTAGCCTTTGCAGCCAGATCAGCAGTCGGGAGCCTTCTTGCTGCAGTTGCTCGACGAGTTCCTTCTGGATAGAGGCATCTGCCTCATGCAGTTCATCGGGAGTGAAAAAGAAACGATCACCGAGCTTGATCTGGTTGCGCCCTTCTCCGTGCATCAGGTAGATCAACAAGCTCAAAGCGCTATTCGGGTCAGCGGCGGCCGCAAACCGCGCGAGCGTATCGCTGGCGAACTCACTCTCACCTCTTGCCTGCAAATACATATATAGCGGCTCGTTGGGGTTCTTCAGCGCACCGACGTAATGATCCTTCTCGGCGAGCAGCGCATCGGCAATTTCCTGGATTGTGGAAGCCCTGCGCCCCCCCACCGAGACAAAGGGACGCTCGACGTCCAACGCATAGATCGCCCGGGTCAGACCTGCCTGACGAGACGCCTCATCCCTGTCAAATAGACGCACGATCTTCTGCATCTCGGTCGACAATTCCATATCCTCGCTCAGGTCCAACCACTTCTGGATCGAACCAAGGTAGAGGTAATCGCCCCCTTTCTCCGGATACCTTTCGAGCAGATCCGCCAACTGCGCGGGATCTTCGAAGTACTCGTCGGCACGAAAAGCCCGCCTCTGGTAGACGCGCTGCGTGCTCGTGTAGTCGACATGAAGCGGCTGTCGGTTTATCCACCGCCGCAGCTCGTCGCGACCAAATCGGTCCTTGACCCCAGGGTGGATCAAGCCCTTGATCAGGGTTTCGAGCGACTTGTCGATGTCCAGAGGAAATGGAACCTCCTTGTCCTGGATCTGGGCTAGCCGACGGCCATCCGGCAACCCCTGGAAGGGGCGACCGCCCAGCCAGCACTCGAGCAACGTGATGCCCAAAGCGAAGTAGTCGACCTTCTCGGTCACAAAGGCATCAGTCTGGTTTCCGAAGCGCGAGAGTTCGGGCGCAGCGTATTCCCGTGTTCCGTTCGCGGTGACTCGCACATCCCGGCTCCCCTGCTCGTGCAACGTCGAGATGCCGAAATCCGCCAGAACAGCACGGCTGAGACCAGGATCCGCAAGCAGGATGTTCTCAGGTTTCAGATCCTGATAGATGAGGCCAACCTGATCGTGCAAGTGTTCGAGGCCATCGGCGATGGAACTCACGAGCTTGCGCAACACCTCAACATCGCGAATGGCACCATGGCGACGCAAATATTGGTCCAGGGTTCCGCCTGTGATGTACTCAAGCACTTCGACGTCCTGGGCTTCCACGTGGCCCAGATCGAGAATGCCGACCACATTGCGATGCGGCATGCTCTGCAGCCTGCGCAGCACCACCTGCGGCGCAGGGACTCCAGGCAAATAGTGTTTGATCACGACCTGACGCCCATCTTCGGCGAGGGCGATATAGGTGCGCGCTTCGCTTGTATTTGCCGTCAGCTCGGAGCTGATCCGGTAGGCATGCCCATTCACGGAAAGGGTCTGGCCAACTACAAGCCTGCAGACTATCGATGCCGTCTCGGCGGCGGACGAGCCAGGCTTCAGACTGTCGACATGAACGGTTCCTCCTGCACCTGTCGGCGCGACGAGCACTGTTCCCTTGGGGCCAGTCTCTCCCCCCCGTACTGCAACGCGTTCGGTTCCACCCAACCCTTTGGCATCACCTTGAGGCAGAACTCTGACCGTAGCTCCCGTCCCGTCCGCTCTCTCCGACAACGCAGGCTCGGCGATTCGGACCGTCCCACCAGGTCCTTGAGAGGGAAGGATGCGCACGGTCCCTCCCTGGCCACCTGCTGGCGACGCAGCGACGGGCTCCGGCACGCGGGGGATGTTCATAGTGCCAGGCGTAGGGATGCTGTTCGAGTCTTCGCTGTTCATGGCAGGACTGTCGTCAAAGGACTGGATCGTAAAAACCATCAACGGTATCGGCCGTCACGGTGGAAGAGGGGGTTGAACGCCCGATGTCGGCGATCAGCGCGGAAATATTGTCATAACCACCGGCATCCCTGGCAAGCTGGATGATCGAGCGCAAGGCGGTCTCCCGATCGGCAAGCAGCAGCGCGGCGAGCCGATCGTCGGCAACGAGGTCGTGGACCCCGTCGCTGCAAAGCAGAAAACGGTCTCCAGCCAGAACCCCGCCCTCTATTTCGGCGACCTCGAGCCAACTCTCCCTGCCGCCGCCTAGGGAATTGGTCAACAAATTGGCAGGAAGACTGGCATCGCCTTGAGTCTGGCGGGCAGAGTGGTCACAGGTCAGACGTTCGAGAAGAGCGCCGCGCAGTCGGTAGAGGCGGCTGTCGCCAGCGTGGAAACGCCAAGCCTGGGTGCGCCGAATCAACAACCCAACGACCGTTGTGCCCATTCCTAGGCGCTCGGAGTTGCGCCCCCCCTCGGCAAGCAATTCGGCATGAACGAGCTCGGCCCAGATCCCGATCAGTTCGCGCAGTTCATCGCCATCGAGATCTGCCGGTGCTTTGCCGAGTATTTCGCGGAGTCGGGTGAGGGCGTACTCACTTGCCCATTCTCCAGCGGCAGCACCGCCCATACCATCGGCAACGGCCAGGACCAGCCTTTCGCCGGGCGGATCGAAGACGAATCTCTCGCCGATTCCGGCATCGCGTAGCAGGCGGTCTGCAACGAGGACCATGTCCTCATTGTTCTGGCGCACACAGCCGATGTCGCAGCGGGCATCGATATCGACGATCATTCGAGCTCCACCGCGAGCACGATGTCAGCAAGCGCGAGGGTTGCCCCCTGCTCCAGCCTCTGTTCCTCTCCGGCAACCAGCATGCAACCGTTGTAATAACTGTGGTTGAAGGAATTCATATCCTTGGCAAACCAGCTGCCCTGGGCGTCGCAGCGCAGCTCCAGATGGCTGCTGGATATCTGGACAAAACGCGACAACACTTCGACATGCTGTCCGAAGCGCCGGCCCAGAGTGTCGCCGGACGAGGGAACCAGATCGATACCCAGTTCGCGATTCCTGAGCCTCAGGATGCGGCCCAACGGAACCGCTGCAACTGCGGCTTCCACTGCTACAGGGGCGGGGTTTGCAGAGAACGCAAGGCCTGATGCAGGAGCAGCGGGAAGCACCGATGCAGCCAAGGCGGCTCCCGATGATGAACTCAGTGGCTGCATCGCGGCACCATCGAGCGGACAGCGTTTGCCTTTTCCTATCCGGCCACACTGCGAACAGCGCAGCAGCTCAATGCAACACTGGTCGCAGAAGAAACTGTCATCATCAATCGCTGCTTTGCAGGCGGGACATTGCATCGTAGGGAACTCGCTTTCTCTTGTATGAGAGCCAGGCAATCAAAGGCCGTGGAGGGCCTGGACATCGGCGAGGGTGAGTTCGCGCAGCGCTAACCTCAGCGCATCGTCCTGTAAGCCCAGAGCCGAAACCCGCATCGCACTGGCCCGACAGACCTGATCGAAGACCTGACGCACACTGCGCCCATTGGCAAAATGCTCGTCGCGTCCGTCGTAGAGAACATTCAGATAAGACCGAAGGAGGGGATATGCTTCCTCGGCCAGACTCAGACCGTCGGCAGCAAGCATGCCGGTGAAGATCTGGAGCATCTCCTCGGGCGTGTAGTCGGCGAAATCGATGAAATCAGAAAAGCGAGAACGCAGGCCCGAGTTTGCATTCAGGAAGCTCTGCATCTCGCGGTTATAGCCTGCGGCGATGACGACAAACCGACCCCGATCGTCCTCCATCCTCTTGAGCAGTGTATCGATCGCTTCCTGGCCAAAACTATCGCCTTGCCCCTGCTTGAGCGCATAAGCCTCATCGATGAACAGGACGCCACCCAAGGCTTGGTCGCAGACCGCGTGAACTTGCCTAGCCGTGTGACCGACGTACTGACCCACAAGAGCCCCCCTGTCTGTCTCGATCAAGCGGTCGCTGGGCAGCAAGCCCAGTTCGTGAAATACCCCCGCCAGGATGCGCGCAACGGTAGTCTTGCCGGTACCTGGGTTGCCAGTAAAGATGAAGTGGCGGGCCAGCAGGCGCTTGCTACCAAGCACGCGCTCGCGCAGCAGGGACGCTTCGAGTTCACGCACGGCATCCTTGACTCCCTTCAGGCCAACCAGCTTGTCGAGTCCGGCAAGCGCAGTTCCCTGCTTGCTCGCGCTCTCGGCTCGCACCATCCCGATAGCGACGAGATCGGCAACGGTCAACTCGAGCAACGCCGAACGCAGTTCCTCGCCGCTCAGATTCAGCTCCTGGACTCGACGGCTCTGCGCACGGCAAAGCTTTTCAAACGCCTGCCGCACGGTCCGCCCGTTGGCAAAGCCCGGTTGCCGACGGGCATGAAGTTCCTTGAAGTACGCCTGCAGCGCAGCAGAAAAATCATCCTTAAAATGCACCGAGTCGGCAACAGCCAGAGCGGCAAAGATTCGCCACATCTCTTCCGGCGTGTAGTCGGGGAACTCGATGATGTCGGTAAAGCGGGAGCGCATTCCCGAATTCGAGTCGAGAAAGATCTGCATCTCTTTCGTATAGCCCGCCGCGATCACGACAAACTTACCGCGGTCGTCCTCCATCCGCTTGAGCAAGGTGTCGATCGCTTCCTGACCAAAGCTGTCCTGCCCATCCTTCTTTAGCGCATAGGCCTCGTCGATGAAGAGAACCCCACCCAGCGCATCATCGCAGACTCGCGCAGTCAGCTTCGCGGTATCCCCCTGGTACTGGCCAACCAGATTGCTGCGGTCGACCTCAACGAGCTTATCCGTGGGCAACATACCGAGCGCGTGAAAAACTCGGGCAAGAACCCGGGCCACAGTGGTTTTCCCCGTCCCGGGATTGCCGGTGAACAGGAAGTGCTGAGCAAGCGGCTTGCTCAGCTTGAGCGCCCTGCCGCGCTGCAGGCTTGCCTGCAGATCGCGCACCGCCTCCTTGACATTGCCCAGACCAATCATTGCGTCAAGTTCGGCCATGATCAGATCGAGCGACTCTCCACTACCCGTGCGCACGCCAGGCACATCGGCGGCCTCCAGAGTGGTCAGCGAAGCCATATCAGGCAGACCTTCGCTCTGACGCAAACGTTCAGCTTGGGCTCGTTTGATCCGGGCCAGCAGATTGCGCGCTTCACGACCATTCGCGAAGTCTTTCGTCTTGCGAGCACAGCGATCCTCGAAAAAGGCCAGCACCTGCTCGTGAGCACCTGCCCTCAAACAAAGTTTCTCCTTCTCGGCGAGTTTCTCCAGAATCTCTGTCAGTTCGGTCGGAGTGTAGTCGTTGAGGTGGAATGCGCGCTGAAAACGAGATTGCAATCCGGGATTGCTGTTCAGAAATTCCTGGATTTCGTTGCGATAACCAGCAGCGATCACAACATACTTTCCGCGATCGTCTTCCATGCGCTTCAAAAGCGTGTCAATCGCTTCCTGACCAAAGCTGTCATTGCTTCCCTGCTTGAGCGCATAGGCCTCATCGACAAAGAGGATTCCCCCTATCGCCTGGTCGCAGACTGCGTTGACCTTGGTGGCTGTATGGCCCTGCCACTCGCCGACCAGCTTGCTCCGATCAACCTCGACGACATGGCCGGAGGGCAGGACGCCCAGAGCCTCGAAGACCTCACCGAGCACCCGCGCAATTGTCGTCTTTCCCGTACCAGGATTGCCTGTCAGCGTGAAGTGATAAGCATGCTGACTATCATCGCCGCCACCGATTCCTAGTTTCTGGCGCAAACGCGAAGTCTCGATATCCTTGTGAAGCATGACCACTTCCTGCTTCAAAGAGGTCATACCGACGAATCCATTCAGCTCGGAGAGAATCTCCTCGATCGGCTTACGCCGCTCCACCTCCCCCTGGATGTCGGTCAGCACCAACACACGATCAGTAACTTGGCGGCGGTAATAGGCGCTCTCGATGGCCTTGGCTTCATCGAGAGCGAGGCGACCATTGATCGACCGTATGCTCACATCGCCGCTCTTGATCCGTCGGTACAGCCATCGCATCCGCATCACGATCTGCTCGCGCATCTCGTCATCGAGCGAAAACCCGTGCCGGTACAGCTGTTCAATCGCAATCCGCGCCAGCATCTCAGGATCGTAATCGGGAATCCGGAAGACGTTCTGGATGCGCCCCACCAGATTGCGATGCTCCGCCTTATCGACGAATTCCTTTAGCCCATAAGGCAGTCCAGCAAAGACTACGACCGGATCGCAGGGAGACAACTCAATGCGTTGCATCAGCTGGTTGAAGGGCGGCAGCGGGTCCCCCTTATCGTCGACCAGCTTGTGCGCATTGTCGATCAGCAAGACCCCCCCTTTGGCCGCTTCCATCTGCGACTGCAGGCGCTTGGATTCAAGCTCGTCCGCCTGCAGCGCATTGACAATGACCGGGGCGGCCTGCTTCGTCAGGTTCAGGGAAGCGAAGACCTGAGCGATCAACGCGCCCAACCTCGACTTGGCCGTCCCAGAATCGCCAATGATCAAGGTCGAAAAGGGAAGGCAGGGCTGCAATCCTGCGAGACGCATCCCCTCAATGGTCTGCTCAAACTCGAGAAGAACCTTGCGAATCGAGTCCAGGCCCACCAAACCTCCCAGCAGGGTATCTGCCTTGGGGGCTTCCAGCGCTTTACCGCAGCGCTTACAAAAACGGGCGATATCGCGATTATCGGCATGGCAGGCGGTGCATGAGCTCATGATCTCTACTATTTCGCGTTCAGGTCAGGGCCGTACAGCAGCAATTCAACAAGTTCGCCTAGCTGTCTTCGAACAACCACTCGCCTCCGTCCTGGGGACGGCCACATTCATTCGGGTTATCGTGTACGACATCGAAGGCATGGCAGCGCCAATGGGTTGGAGCGTGGCCCTCGGCCGCAAGTTGGTGCCGTTCGCGCATCAGCGCGCAGCGCGCGGATTGTGCATCCGGAAAACGGCGGTCGCGCGACTTCTCTGCAATCGCCCGAACACGCTCGCGCGCCGCCTTCAAGCGTGCACTCAAACTGAGGCGCTGCGACTGAATTGCCGTCTGGCTTGCAGCCCGCGCAGTCTGTTCAGCAATCTCTTGCCGCTGCGCCTCGACCGCTTTGCGCGCAGCCATCCGTTCAGCTTCGGACGAAGCCTGCTCTGCCTGGCGAGCCAAACTCTCCCGCCGAACAAGAGCTTGCACAGCTTCACGCATCTCGAGGCGCGCTGCAGCCGAGAAGAGGCTCCCCTTCGGGATAGGAGCAGCCAGAGGCGTTTCAGATTCTAGGCGGGCGAGCTCGGAGAGCGTTTCGCGCAGCTCGGCCAGACCTGAAGTGAGAGCTGGATCGGAAGGCGCGGCGAGAACTGCCGCCTGGGCTCGTTCGGACAGGGGCAGGCCACAGCAGGAACAGAAATCGAAAAAGTTCTTTGTCCCGCAGTGAGAGCAGACAAGACCCTGTTGGTTGCAACCGCATTCCTCGCAAAACTGTGCCTCATCCGGAAGCGGGGCATAGCAGAAACGGCATTGTCCATTGAGCAACCAGTGGCCACAGGCCTGGCAGAAGTCACAGCCCTCGGCGGGATGACCACAGCAGGGACAGGCGTCGTCGAGCGCTTGGCCACATTCAATGCAGAACCGCGCCCCCGTTTCGCAGGAAGCCTGACAAAAAGGGCAGTGCAATTGAATTTCTGGATCGGCCTGAACAACTGCCCCGGAAGTCTGGTCGTGCTGCAGACTTTGGCTGGACGAGGGAGCCGGGGCGATCTGCCCTGAGGGCTGTGGCAGAGAACTCATCGTTATCTCGAATAAGCGGTATTCAGCAGCAGAGCCCTGGAAACTGGTCAGCCACATGGACCACCAAGCTGATTGACGCCTACAGTCTATCAGCACTTTTCACCGATTCGGAGAGTACTAAGAGAGGGTTTACTCCGTGCAGATTTCACTCGGAAGGGGCACTCAGGCCCCCCCCAGAAGGACTGGTGAAACCGCTGCTTCATGTACATCAAGGTAAAAGTGGGCCGCACATGATTAGGAGGAATGCGCCAGAGTAGTGGCAGTCAATTTTTGCAAATTTCGCGATCGTTCTGCGCAATCCCGCACTCCGGGCCTGAAAGAGTTTTGGCACTATGGGTCGCTTGCCACTCCAGGTCACGCGGACCCGACCGATGAATGCCGAACGCGGACGGCTGACTTTTGCGATCCTGCTCTCGCTGCAGCTTCACGCGCTGCTGCTGAGCCTCATCTTCGCAGGCCAGGGAATCGGGCTGCCCGGCTTCGCCTTTCCGTGGCAGAAGCGCTGGGCGCTGGCGCCCGATCTGCGGGTGATGCTGATGCGCAGCGCGGCGGCAGCCCCGAGTGCAGGCATTGGCTCGCCCCCGGCGCCGCAGACACGGACGAATCTTGAACCCGCCGCGCCCCCCGCTGACGGGGCGATGAGCGGCGAGGCCGTCCCCGCACCGGCGCCGATTACACAGGTCGCGGTGATCGCGCTGGAGCGCGCCGAAGAACCCGCGTTTCTCGTTCCGCCCCCTCCGCCGACCACGATCGCGCCGCGTGCCGGGCAGACCAAGACGCTGCAGCCGCGCAATGAAGCCGAAGCCCGCCGCGCCGAAGCCGAGCAAATGGAGATCGTCGTCGAGGAAGACGACAAGCTCGCGCGGCAACAGCAAGCCCAGCAGCTTGAAGCCGAGCGGATCGAAGCTGAGCGCCGCGAAGCCGCACGGCAAGCCACAGCAAGGCTCGAAGAGCAGAAGCGGGAGGAAGCCCGCCAAGCCACGATTCGGGCCGAAGCCGCGCGATTGGAAGCAGAGCGCATCGAGATCGCTCGTCTGGCCGAAGCCAGGCGCGAAGCGCAAAGGCAGGAGGAGGCACGGCTTGCCGCAACCCGTGTCGAAGCAGCACGGCGTGAGGCCGAAAGAGTCGAAGCCGAACGACTGAGCGCACTCCGTGCCAAGGCGGTCGAGGCCGAGCGCCGCGAAACCGCACGACTGGCCAGCGCGAAGCTCGCTGAACAGAAGCGGGAGGAGGCCCTTCAGGCTGCCGCCCAGGCCGAGGCGGCACGACGGGAAGCGGAGCGCCGCGAAACCGAAGCTCTGGCTACAGCGAAACTCGAAGCACAAAGGCAGCAAGCAAGACTCGCCGCAGCCCGCGCTGAAGCGGATCGGCTCGCCGCCGAACGCCGCGAAGCCGCCCGCTCGGCCGCAGCAAAACTCGAAGCTCAGAAGCGGGAGGAAGCCCGTCAGACCGCGGCCAGACTCGATGTAGAAAAACTTGAAGCCGAACGCCGCGAAACCGCGCGTCTGGCTGCGGCTAAACTCGAAGCTCTGAAAAGGGAGGAGCGGGAAGAGGACGAGCGGCGCATCGCGCGAAGGCAGGCCATGGGCCGCCAGCTCGACGAGGAGGCCGCACGCGCGAGACTGCCCCTGAGCCTGAGCACCGCGCGCCGCGTCCGGCTATGGGGGCGCAGCGACCCCAATATCGAACTCGTCGAGTACGCCGAAGCTTGGGCGCGGCGAATCCAGCTCAACACGCCGGTCGAGACGGTCAGCAAGATCGCGAAGCAGCCGCACACCCACCCGATGGTGACCGTCGCGCTGCGCAGCGACGGTTCGGTGGAGTCGATCAATTTCGTCATCTCCAGCGGCGTCGCGGACATCGACGAAGCGATACGCCGCATCGTGCTCAGCCACGCTCCCTATCCGGCTTTTCCGCCCGGGCTGTCCCGCCAGTACGACGTGATCGAGATCCGCCGGACCTGGCAGTTCGACAGCGCGGTGCGGCTGTACTGAGAGCCCCGCGTCGCTCAGGCAGAGCTCGGTAGCGCTCGTTTTTCCAGTCCCGACCGAAAATTGTTCCGTCCATCGTCGGCAAATTTGTGGGGGGCAATATATTGTTCGGCATCAAGCGCTCGGCCGCCTGGGCGCGGAGAATTGCCTCCGACAGGAAGACGCCCGCAAAATCGGCTTCAACAGAACCGGCGAGCCTGGTGCAAGCCAAACAGGCCACCCAAAATGGGTGGATTGCCAAGCCTGAGCCTGCCGACATCCCCTCAAGAGGACTGCCCCCATGCGCCAGATGCTCCGGAATACCCGAGCGAGCCTTCTTTCCGCGCTGTTCATCGTTTCCGCTTGCGTGCTGGCCAGCGGCAGCGCGGAGGCTCCGCTCCCTCCGGTCGGACTTGCCCCCGACCAAGCCGGGGTGGCGGGTAAATTCGCTTATCTCGGCGCTTATCCGCAAGATTCCGGCAACCAGAGCGTGGCGGCGCTGCCCGATGGCAAGCTGTTCTTCTACGGCGTCAACTCCGAGTCCTTCCTGCCAGAAAGCGGAAAACCACCGGCGATCCGCCACCGCCTCGAATCCGGGGCGTCCCGTTACGTGCTCGCCGAGCCCAAGCTCTGGGATCCCGCGCGGCGCGCCTGGGCGAAGGTGGCACGGCCGCCCGAGTGCCCGCACAACAGCCTGCTGGCGACGACGACGGCGCTGCCGGACGGCAAGGTATTGGTGGCAGGAGGACTCTGCGACCGTGCCCGAATGCTCGACGACCATGAACCCCACCATCCGCACACCGCGCTGTCGCTGTGGGACGGCGCGAGCCGAAGCTGGCTGCCGGCGCCTTCGCTGGCGACGAGCCGGATCTTCCACACGGCCAACCTGCTCAAGGACAACAGCGTCCTGATCGTCGGCGGCGAAAGCGACCCCGAAGGCGTGGCCGACGGCGTCGAGCCGGTCCTCGATGCTGTCGAGCGTTACCACGAGGGCAGGGTCGAATCGCTGCCGCCACTCCACCACGCCCGGGCCGCGCACACGGCGACGCCGCTGGCGGACGGCTCGCTGCTCGTGGTGGGAGGCTTCGATGCGCAGGGCAGGGCGATCGACTCGGTCGAGCTCTGGGATCCGGTGCGCTCCGCGTGGCGGCAGATGCCGCCTCTGCACACGGCCCGCTTCGGGCACAGCGCAACGCTGCTCGAAGATGGCCGCGTGATGATCGCCGGCGGCAAGGATAGGAATGGCGCATCGCTCGGCTCGGTCGAGATCTTTCAGAGCGCGACGGCCCGTTGGTCGCCGGGCCGGCCGCTGCTCCAGCCGCTCTACGAACACACCGCGATCCGCTTGAGCAACGGCAACGTACTGGTCGCCGGAGGCGGCCGGCCCAAGGCCGAAGCCGTGCGCACCGCGATGCTGTGGGACAAGGCAAGCGGAGAATGGCGCCCGGCAGGGATGCGGGGGGTGCAATACGGCGATGAGCGCGCCCATCGCGTCAACCTGCTGGCGCTTCCCGATGGCAGCGCGCGCGTTTTCGGTCCGTCCTGGATCCTGCGCTGGACACCGCTCAAGGACGCGCCTAACAGCAAAATGCTTCATGGCGAGTACCGGCGCTTTGCGGTCAGCGCCTTGCCCGACGGACGCGTTCTGATCTCGGGCGGTTTGGATGATGATGCCTTCCTCGACAAAGCCGAAGTCTATGACCCGGTGCGCGACAGCTTCTCGCTGACCGGGCGGATGCACCAGGCCAGGCACTCGCACTCCAGCCTCGTTCTCGACGACGGTTCGGTCCTCGTGGCGGGCGGATGGGTCCGCTCGCCCGACGATACCGGCCATCCCGCGGGCAGCTCGCCCGAGCGCTGGAATCCGACCAGCGGGAGCTGGAGCCTGATCGGCAGCATCCGCTTCGACTGGCAGGAACGGATAGAGATGGGCAAGCTCAGCGACGGAACCGTGCTCTTCGTCGCGTCGCGCGAACTCTCCGACGCAGACCCCGTGCCGCCACGCTTCCGTGCCTGGTCCTGGGATCCGAAGACGGGCTTGGTGCAGGAAAAAACGGTTCCGGTGACGCCGCGCCCGGGCGCCGGCATCGCGATCCGGCCGGACGCCAGCGTCCTCTTCGCGGGCGGCGGCGGCGCACAGCTCTGGTCCAGCCGCAGCAACGCGGTGACGAAACTCGAGGCACCGCTCGAAGGCTTCTACCAGCAGCCCAGGACGCTGGTGCTGAAAAACGGCAATGTCGTGCTGGCCGATTACTCGGCGCTCGACGTCAATCAGCCCGAGCAAACGCATGCAGTCCAGCTCTGGAACGCCACGACAGGGCAGTGGAGCCGACTGCCTCCGCTCGGAAGCGACGAGAGCCAGAGCCTGCTCGAACTGCCCGACGGCACCCTGGTCTCGCGGCGCTCCCGGCTGCCCCCCGGCGCGAGCGCCTGGGACAAAACCAATCAGGTTCAGGGCCTCTATCCCCAGCCGCTCCAGCTGGCGTCGGGCAAGCTGCTGTCCTTCGATTCCCGCCCACCCCATGTCGCACGCTATCACCCGGAGAGCCGGCGCTGGGAAGCCCTGTTCGACCCGCACAGCGAGCCGAACTGGCGCACCCCACCCGCGCTGGCACCGCTCGCCGACGGGCGCCTGATGGCGCTGGGACGGGCCGGCTTCGGCATCGATTCGCCATACTCCGCCTACCTGTGGGATCCGAAGAGCGACACCTGGTCCCAAGCCGGATCGCTGGTCCGGCTCTACAGCTCCGGTCAGGCGATGCAGCTTCCCTCCGGGCGCGTGCTGCACCTGGGGGTGCTCAGTGGCACCGAGACCGTCTGCGAAATCTGGCAGCCCCAGGACAATAGTTGGACTTTCTGCGGCACGCTGACCCATCCGACCGACAGCAACGAGTCCGCGCTGCGCCCGCTCGCCGACGGCCGCGCGGCCGTCCTGTCGCGCCCCAATGAGGCCTTCGTTTTCCAGGATGGCAGCAGCAGTTGGGCGAAGATGAAATTCGAGCTCAACACCGAAAACTGGCGTTTCGGCGCGCCCGCCGCCTCCGATAAGGGCTATTACGGCCGGGTCTACGACGAAGGGGCGGGGCGCTGGGTCGACGCCAGCGCGATGGCGGACGCCCATGCCCGCTATTCCAACCGCCGCACTATCGATGCGCTGTGGGACGACGCGCATCACCAGTGGGCCTATGTGCTGCCGCGGCTCCGTGGCCTGGGCAGGGACGCGTTCTTCCTGCCGGACGCTTGCGCGCTGTCCCCGTCGCCGCTGCGCCTGTTCAACTGGCACACCGGCAAGGTCCAGCCTCTGGCCGACCCCGGCTTCGGAGTGGATGCGGGCAGCCGGATGGCGCTGCTCAAAGACGGCACGGTCGTGATGGCCGGCGTGGGCCGGGAGCTTTTCCACCGCAAAGCGGGTTGCCAGGGCTTCGCACCCGAGCCCGGCGATGCGTTTCTGATGCAACCCGAATGGGACCAGGGCGCTCCTGCCGTGGCGAAGCCATCAGCGACACCGCTGGGTGAGCCGCTGAACAAGCAGGTCCTGAGCGGATTGAGGAAGTACGCTTACCCGGCTCTGCTCGCGCTGCTGCTGGTCGGCTTTCTGGTCTGGCGGCAGCGCAGCCGCGTCTGGCAGGCGGAAAGACTGGCCCGCCGACTGGCGCCCGAGTCGCGCCCGCCCGAACGCAGCACGCGCGAATCCCCGGGCTCACGCTGGGCGCTGCGCGGCCTCTTCTTGCTGGGCGCCGCGGCGATCGTGACGTCCTTGCTGATCACCCCGGCGCGGCATGCCAAGACGAATGCCAGTGGCGAAGCGGCGCAGGCGAAACAGGGCAGACGGCCCTCTGTGCTCGATTGGCTCAAGGAGCGCACCGGGATCGGCAAGAACATCCCCTGTCGCTTCGTGGGCCTGTGGTCGCTGAACGGCCCCAACCGCGCCCACCGGATCTCGCTGAAGGACGACGGCAGCTATCTGATCGAGGCCGACCCGGTGATGGGAGAAAGAGCTTATCGGGGAAGCTGGGAAGTCAAAGGCGGCAAGATGATCTGGCACGACACCACCAATCCCTTCGAGCCCGACATCAACCCGATCTCGGACGAAGGCGAGGGCCACTTCACGCTGACCGAAATGAATGGCGCGCAGACCCGCGTCGTCCGGATCGAGACGATCAAATCGGAGCGCTGCGGGCAGTGAGGGGGAAGCCCCGCCTCAGTCCGAACCGGGATGGTCGCGCGGGACTTGGCGCAGGTATTCGGCGAGGCTATCGCCTTCGGGGAGCAGGACCAGCGTGCGGATCGTGTGCTTGAGGCGGCCCATCGTCACGTTCTCACGGCGGCGGGCTTCGCGGTAGCCGCAGCGCTGCCAGAAGTCTTCACCACGGGCATTGCCAACGATGACGCCGAGGCGGATCCAGCGCGCCCCTTGGGCGCGCATCCAGTCGAGCAGCGCGGAATGGAAAGCACGGCCGACGCCCTGGTGCTGGCAGTCGGGTCTGACCAGAAAAAATCCGATGTGCCAAACCAGGGGCGCCAGCAGCCCGGCGATCACCTGCGCAAACCCCAGCAGGCGCCCGTCCTCGCCCCGCCAGCCCAGCTTCCAGACTGCTTCATAAGGCATCGTATCCGGCGGGCGGGAATCCATCTCGCGCAGCGCCTCGCCTTCCGTCGCCGGAGCGCCGGTGGCCAGGAGGTAGTAAGCCACGTTCGCGGCCAGCAAGGCCTGAAGTTCATCGACGTGCCCATGATCCAAGCAGATGAGCTGACCGGGGGGAGTAGCAAGGAGGGGGGCGGGCATCGGTGCTGCGCTCCATGAGGGAAGTCTTTACCCCAGCCGCGCGATCCGCTCTGTCGCCAGGGCCAGATGCGCGTCCAGCGCGGCGAGGCAAGGGGCAAAACGCGGGCTGAAGCCGGGTGTGGTTTTCAGGCGGGCGAGGAGGGTGAGCGCCAATGCTTCAGCTTGCCGCCAGGTATCGCTGGCAATGTCGCTGCGCAGGCTCGGCTCTGACAAGGTTTCCGGCAGCCCGCCGCCGCTCCTCGGCGCGAAGGCCATCGCGGTCATGTCATAGGCGGGCGCGAGCGCATAAGGCCGGCCGTCATCCGAGAGGAAGGACAGGTTGCCCTTGTGCATGTCGGTATTGCCGATCAGGCTGCCGAAGGCCCACAGCAGCGCCGAACCAGCGACGGCTTCCTGCCTGACGATGCGCTCCTCAGCGAGGCGGCGCGTGATCTCCGGCCAGATTCCGGTGGCGGCGCCGACGAACTCGGCGTCGAGCATCGCGAGCGAGTGCAGCGCGTGGCGCCCGCTCTCGCCGACGCGGTCGAAACGCTCGACTTCGAGGAAGCGCTGACCCGCGGTATCGATCAAGCGGGTGCGAGCCGCCGGGATACCGGCTTCGCGCAGGGTCTCGAGCGCCAAATGCTCGACCTGGAGCAGGTCTCGCCAGCGCTCGCTGACCGGGCTGTCTTCCGCTTCGCTGAATTTGACAAGCACATGCCGCGCGCCAAGCTCCGTCGCCGCATACGCGGTGAACTTCGGTTGCTCGCCGCCCGCCGACGAACCGGGGCGCTCGCCCAGGGCGGCTTCACTGGCCAGCTGTGGATATACCCTGAGCTTGTCGGCTTCGCTGATGAGGCTGGGCGCGGGGCTGGCGAGAAACAGTTCACGGGCGTGCTCGCCCAGCAGCAGGTTGCCGGGGAGGTCGAACGCGTGGGCCAACAGCGCGCGCAGGGTATCGGTATCGGACCAGTCCCCGAGGCGCGCCGGCAAGCCCAGCGCGGCACCGTGGCGGGCCACATAGGCGCGACCGAGATAGCCGGCGGGGCGCATGTCGGCCAGCCACCAGGGCAGGCCTTCGCTGTACAGGCTTCGTCCATCGGCCTGCCGCATCACGAAGCCCTCGGGCCGCACCGGGATCAGCGTGCCGAGCAGACCGAGCCGACCTTCCGCATCGACGCGATGCACCGGCATCTCGGGCAGGCCGCGCAGAGTATCGCGCAGCGCGTACTGAATGGATCGCGCCGCGCCCAGGCGAAGGACGGACTCCCCCAGCTCGGCCATCGCGCGCGACAGGCTTGGCTGACTTATGTCCAATTTTTCAATGAGTTGGCGAGAAGTCCGGGGGCCTTCCGCGAGCTGATCGCGAATCCGCTCCGCGTTCGAAGACATGACTTGAATGAATTTGTGAATGGATAATGAATAGATACTATCAGGCAGGTGTACTTAAGGCCACTAGCTTTGCCTGGCGGGCGCGCACGTCCTCGTGCGCGCCCGCCAGGTCAGCTCGCCCTTGCGGCGAGGAAGGCTTTCAGGGCTCGCCCGGTGTGGGTCTTCGCCTTGACGCACTTATCCACAGGCCCCGCGAAGACGATCTCGCCACCGGCGTCTCCGCCTTCGGGGCCGAGGTCCACGATCCAATCGGCCTCGGCCATCACGTCGAGGTCGTGCTCGATCACCAGCACCGTGTTGCCAGCGTCGACGAGCCGATGCAGCACGACGATCAGCTTCTCGACGTCGGCCATGTGCAGGCCCACGGTCGGTTCGTCGAGCACGTAGAGCGTGTGCGGAGTCCGGGCGCGTGCTCGCGCGGCGGGGTCGGTCTTTACTTTCACAAGTTCGGTGACGAGCTTGATCCGCTGCGCCTCGCCCCCCGACAGCGTCGGCGAGGGCTGGCCCAGGGTCAGGTAGCCGAGGCCGACATCCTGCAAGAGCTTGAGCGGGTGGGCGATGGCCGGGTGGGCCGCGAAGAATTCGACCGCGTCGTCGACCTCCATCGCCAGCACGTCGGCGATGCTCCTGCCCTGCCAGGTCGCGGTCAGCGTCTCGGTGTTGAAGCGGGCGCCATTGCAGACGTCGCAGAGGACTTTGACGTCGGGCAGGAAGCTCATCTCGACGGTCTTCATGCCCTGACCGTCGCAGGCATCGCAGCGGCCACCGGAGGTGTTGAACGAGAAGCGGCCCGGCGCCCAACCGCGCAGCCTTGAAGTCTCCGAATCCGCATAGAGCTTGCGGATCGCGTCCCAGAAGCCGATGTAGGTGGCCGGGCAGGAGCGCGGAGTCTTGCCGATCGGCGTCTGGTCGACTTCGAGCACGCGGCCGACCGCCTCCCAGCCGCGGATAGAGGAACAGCCGTGAAGCTGTGGCTTCGCGCCCTTCTTGCGCCCGACCGGCGACTCGGCGTTGACCAGGCGGCGCAGGTTCGCGTGCAGCACATCGCGGGCCAGAGTCGATTTGCCCGAGCCCGACACGCCGGTCACGACGATCAGCCGCCCCAGCGGGATCCCGGTGGAGACGTCCTTCAGATTGTGCAGCGAAGCGCCTTCGACCGAAATCATCGGCGTGTCCGCCTCAAGCGCGCGCGGCGGATGGACCGGGTGGACGAGGGGCGATCTCAGGGTACGGCCGGTCACCGAGGCTTCGGTCGCGATCAAATCCTCGACCCGGCCTTCGGCAACGATGGCCCCGCCCCGGGTTCCGGCGCCGGGGCCGATGTCGATCACGTGATCGGCGCGGCGGATCGTCTCCTCGTCGTGTTCGACGACGACAACCGTGTTGCCCTTCTCCTCGAGCGCGTGCAGCGTGTCGAGCAGAAGGCTGTTGTCGCGCGGGTGAAGGCCGATCGACGGTTCGTCGAGCACATAACAGACTCCACGCAGGTTCGTGCCGAGCTGGGCGGCGAGCCGGATCCGCTGCGCCTCCCCGCCTGAGAGCGTCGGCGCAGCGCGGTCCAGCGCGAGGTAGCCAAGGCCCACGTCTTTCAGGAAAGCGAGGCGGGACTTGAGCTCGGCGACGATGTCGCGGCCGATCTCGGCTTCGCGCCCGGCGAGCTTCAGCGAGCCCACCCAGTCGGCGAGGCCGGCGACCGACAAATGCGCATAGTCGGCGATGCTCTGCTCGCGATAGCGAACCGCCAGCGCAGTCGGGTTCAGCCGTGCGCCGGCGCAGCACGCGCAGACCTCCTCGGGTGCTTCGTCCTCGGCGTCGCCTTCGTAGTGCAGGCCGGTGAACTCGGCCGCGGTCGCGTCGCCATCGGGGTCGCGCAGCGCATCGCGCAACCACTTGGGCAGTGTGTGGCCAGTGCCCATGCAGTCGGGACACCAGCCGTGCTTCGAGTTGTACGAGAACAACCGCGGATCGAGCTCGGGGAAGCTGGTGCCGCAGGCGGGGCAGGCACGTTTGGTCGAAAAGACCACCGTGTCGCCGCCAGCGAGCAGATGCAGAACCCCTTTGCCGAACTCCAGCGCCTTCGCGAGTGCTTCGCGCAACTCGGCCTCGCTGCGCGCCGCGATTTTCAGCGTCGCGACCGGCAGCTCGATCACATGTTCCTTGAAGCGATCGAGGCGCGGCCAGGGCTTGGTCGGCAGCAGCTCGCCGTCGACCCTGAGCTGTGGATAAGCCTTACCGGCCGCCCACTTCGCAAGATCGGTGTAGAGGCCTTTGCGGTTCATCACCAGCGGCGCGGCCAGCGTGACTTCGCGCCCCTTGTAGTCGCGCAGCAGACGGGCGGCGATCGCGTCCATCGATTGAGGTTCGATCGCGGCGCCGCAGTCCGGACAGTGCTGGGTGCCCAGCTTCACGAACATCAGGCGCAGGAAGTGGTGGATTTCGGTCAGCGTGCCGACCGTGCTCTTGCGTCCGCCCCGGCTGGTCCGCTGCTCGATCGCGACGGTCGGCGGAATACCCAGCACCGCATCGACATCGGGCTTCGCGGCCGGCTGGACGAACTGCCGCGCGTAGGCATTCAGCGATTCGAGATAGCGGCGCTGACCTTCGTTGAAGACGATGTCGAAGGCGAGCGTCGATTTTCCCGAGCCGGACACGCCGGTGACGACCGTGAAGCGGTGGTGCGGGATTTCGACCGACAGATTCTTCAGATTGTGCTCGCGCGCCCGAACGACGCCGATCGCATCGCGCCGGGCCGGCAGATAGCGGTGAGAAGGCTCGGCGGCGAGCAGCGCTTCGCCGTCGTTGGCCGCCGCGTAGCTTTCGATACGCCTGATGGCGGGCTCGGCAAGGCGGGCGAGGTAGTCGGCGAGCGCCACTCCGGTATGGGTGCTCGACTCACGCAAAGTCGCCGGCGTGCCTTCAAAGACGATAGATCCGCCTTCGTCCCCGCCTTCGGGACCCAGGTCGATGACCCAATCGGCGGCGGCGATCACGTCGAGGTTGTGCTCGATCACGAGCACCGAATGGCCGGCGTCGACGAGTTTCGAGAGCGCGCGGAGCAGCTTCGCGACGTCGTCGAAGTGCAGGCCGGTGGTCGGCTCGTCGAACAGAAAGAGCAGGTGATCATTGAGAACGGTCTTTTTCTTCGTTCCCTTCCGGTGCAAGGCCTCGGCGGTCTGGGCCAGGTGACCGGCGAGCTTCAGACGTTGGGCTTCGCCGCCCGACAGGGTCGGAACCGGCTGGCCCAGGGTCAGGTAGTCGAGGCCGACATCGACCAGCGGCTGCAGCGCCCGGACGAGCTCGCCCTGATCGGCGAAGAACTCCAGCGCCTCGGCGACCGTCATCTCCAGCACATCGGCGATCGATTTGCCACCGAGCCTCACTTCCAGCACTTCGGCGCGGAAGCGGCGGCCGTCACAGTCCGGGCAGCGGATATAGACGTCGGACAGGAACTGCATCTCGACGTGCTCGAAGCCGTTGCCGCCGCAGGTCGGACAGCGGCCGTCGCCGGCATTGAACGAGAAAGTGCCGGCCGAATAGCCGCGCTGTGCGGCTTCGGGCAGCGCCGCGAAGCGCTTGCGGATCGCATCGAAGGCGCCGACATAGCTGGCCGGGTTCGAGCGGGTCGTCTTGCCGATCTGGGTCTGGTCGACCATGACGACGCCGGTGATCTCGCCGACGCCAGCCAGCGCCTCGAACTCGCCCGGCGCTTCGCTCGCCTGACCAAAGTGCTTCTGCAGCGCGGGATAAAGCACATCCTGGATCAGCGTCGATTTGCCCGAGCCGGACACTCCGGTCACGACGACGAGGCGGTGCTGGGGCAGCGAGAGCGCATCGCCGCGCAGGTTGTTCGCCCGCGCACCGACGAGGCTCAAGCGCGGCGTCCATTCGGCGACGGGTCGCGGCACGAGGCCCGCATCGACGCGGCGCTGACCACCCAGATACTGGGCGGTCAGCGTGTCGGAGCGGGCGCGCAACTCGTCCGGCGTGCCCCAGAACACGATATTTCCGCCCTGTTTGCCGGGACCCGGACCGATGTCGAGGATGTGGTCGGCCGCGAACATCACGGCCGGATCGTGTTCGACGACGACCAGCGAGTTGCCGGCGTCGCGCAGCCGGCGCATCACCGCGTTGATCCGCTCCATGTCGCGCGGGTGCAGGCCGATCGACGGTTCGTCGAGCACGAACAGCGTATTGACCAGCGAAGTACCCAGAGCGGTCGTCAAATTGATCCGCTGCACTTCGCCGCCGGATAGGGTGCGGCTCTGCCGGTCCAGCGTCAGGTAGGCGAGGCCCACTTCGCAGAGGTAGCGCAGACGACCGCGGATCTCGCCGAGCAGCTGCTCGGTCGCCTGAGTCTGCAGACCGGGCAGTTCGAGCGTGTCAAAGAAGGCCTTCGCGCGGGCGATCGGCAGCTGCATCACGTCGTGCAGGCAGAGGCCGGGCAGAGCGTTGAAAGCCTCCGGGCGGATGGAGACTCCGCGCGGGCGGAAACGCTGAAGATTCGGAGTCAGAGCCCGATCGGCTTCGTCCTTTGAGCCGACCCGCCAGAGCAGCGATTCGGTCTTTAGCCGCGCGCCACCGCAGGTCGTGCAGGGCGTGTAGGCCCGATAGCGCGACAGCAGCACGCGGATGTGCATCTTGTAGGCCTTGGTTTCCAGCCAGTCGAAAAAGTGGCGCACGCCATACCACTTGCCCGGCCAGGACTTGTCCCAGTTCACCCAGCCCTCGTCGCCCTCGAAGACCCAACGCCGGTCTTCCTCGGGCAGATCGCGCCAGGCGATGTCCATCGCGACGCCGCGCTTCTTCGCGAACTTCGCGAGGTCGATCTGGCATTCCTTGAAGCTCTCGGTCTGCCAGGGCTTGATCGCGCCGTCCTTCAGCGACTTGCCCTCGTCGGGGATGATCAGTCCGGCATCGATGCCGATCACCCGGCCGAAGCCGCGACAGGCTTCGCAGGCGCCGACCGGGCTGTTGAACGAGAAATGGGCAGGAGTCGGTTCCGCATAGGCGATGTCGCAGTCAGCGCAGTGCAGACCGGACGAAAACTTCCAGACTCCTTCACGCTCGGAGGGTTCCAGGATCTCCCCGCCGACGTGGACCTCAAGCTTCCCGTTCGCGAGCCTCAGCGCCGCTTCGAGCGCCTCGTTGACGCGCGAGGCTTCGGCGTTTGAAAAGCGGAAGCGGTCGACGACGACCGCCATCGTCTTCTCGCCGATCGCCTGCATCCGCGCATAACCCTGGGCTTCGAGCGCTGCGCGGATCTCGTCGACGCCAAAGTTGGCCGGGATCGCGACCGGCGCGACGATCGCGAGGCGGGGATCCCCGCTCGCGCTGCGCGCCGCGATCGCCGCGGCGATCGTCTCCGGCGTGTCGCGGCGCACCGGCTGGCCGCACTGGCGGCAGTGCAGGTGGCCGCAGCGCGCGAAGAGCAGCTTCAGGTGATCGTTCAGCTCGGTCATCGTACCGACCGTCGAGCGCGAAGTGCGGACCGGGTTGGTCTGGTCGATCGCGATCGCCGGCGGCACGCCGTCTATCCGGTCGACCTGGGGCTTGTCCATCCGGTCGAGGAACTGCCGCGCATAGGGCGAAAAGGTCTCGACGTAGCGCCTCTGCCCCTCCGCATACAAGGTATCGAAGACCAGCGAACTCTTGCCCGAACCGGATGGCCCGGTCACGACGATCAGCTCGCCGGTGGGCAGATTCAGGTCGAGGTTCTTCAGGTTGTTCTGCCGCGCGCCGCGGATCTGTATCGTCGATTTTGAATCGGGACGGGTCATCTTGATTGCCTGACAGTGCCAGAGCGGCAGCATACCACTGTATATAAGTTCAGTCCCGCGTTCAGCCGCGCGGAACTCCCGCTTGCGCAGGCCCTCCCGGCTTCTCGGCGATGTCGGCGCGGGCCAGGAAAAGAGCCGTCTTTCCTTCCTGGACTTCGGCGAGCATCTTCAGCTTCGCGAGCTTCTTCAGGTCGGCACGCGCGGTGTTTTCGGTCACGTCGAAGTCATTGGCAACTTCCTTGACCATGAATGCCCGCCCAGGGTGACGGATCGCCTTTCTTAGAAGCTGTCCCTGCCGGAAGTTCAACTGATTCTGGATTCCTGTCGCGTCCAGCCACTGCATCAGCTCGTAGAACTCGCGGCGTTTGCACTCGATATGGGCAAGAAAGGAATCGATGAGGGCTAGCGCTGAGCTTGAGCATGTAATTACATCGATGGTCAGGTCGCACATCCCCGGCGTCAAGCTGAAGGGCTGAATCGACCGGGTTGGCGCGATAATGCTCCTTTACCGGAGGCAAGCATGAGCTACTTCGAACACCACGTTTTCTTCTGCTGCAACCAGCGCCCCGAGGACGAAGCCTGCTGTGCGAAACACGGCGCCCAGGAACTGCAAGCCTATGCGAAGAGTCGGATCAAGGCCCTGGGGCTGGACGGAGCCGGGAAGATCCGGATCAACAAGGCCGGCTGCCTCGGGCGCTGCGATGAAGGTCCGGTTCTGGTCGTCTATCCGGAAGGCGTCTGGTATACCTTCATCGATCAGGAAGACATCGACGAGATCATCGACAGCCATCTCGTCGGCGGGAAAATCGTCGAAAGGCTCAAGCTCGCATGAACAAGGCATTGCCCACCGAAACCCTGACGATAGACGGCCCGGCCGGCGCGATCGAAGTGCTGCGCGACGCGCCCGAGTGCGTGCAGGGCATCGCGATCGTCGCCCATCCGCACCCGCTCTTCGGCGGCGCGAACACGAACAAGGTGACCTATACGCTCGCGAAGACGCTGCGCGATCTGGGCTATTGCGCGCTGCGGCCGAACTTTCGCGGCGTAGGCGCCAGCGCCGGAACCCACGACAACGGAGTCGGCGAGACCGAGGATCTGCTGGCGCTGATCGCGTGGGCGAAGAACGCCTACGGCGATGCGCCGATCGTGCTGGCCGGCTTCTCTTTCGGCGCCTTCGTTCAGGCCAGGGTCGCGAAGCGGCTCGCCGATGCGGGCTGTCCCGCCCGACGGCTGATCCTGGTCGGCACCGCTTCCGGCTTCATCGAAGGCGCCCGCCACTACGAGACCGAGGCGGTGGCCGCTGACACGATCGTGATCCACGGCAGCCGCGATCAGGTCGTGCCGCTCGCCAACGTGCTAGCCTGGGCCGAACCCTTGAACCTCCCAGTCGTCGTGATCCCCGGTTCCGACCATTTCTTCCACGCGCGCCTCGGCATGCTGCGCGAGATCATCGAGCGGGCCTGGCGCTAGCGCGGGTCGGCAAGGAGTCCGCGTTGTTCCATCCCGCCCTTTCCCTCGAAAACCAGCCGATCAACCGCCGCAAGCTGGTCCGCGCAGTGATCGCGGTCGGCCTGCCGATGGCGATCGCGCTGGCCCGCAACGAGTTCCTGCCCGCCGTCTATGGCGCGATCGCGGGCTTCTACACGCTCTTCGTCGACTACGGCGGCTCGATCTACGAGCGGATCGCCGCAATCCTGTACATGACGGTCGGCATGCTGCTGGCGGGCATCGCCGGGGTCGTCGGGCACTGGGTTCCCGGCGCGCCGCTGATCCTGCTGCTCGGTTTCGCGAGCCTGGCTGGCTGGCTTCAGGGGGCGGGGACTTCGGTCGAATTCATCGGCAAATACTGGCTGCTCGCCTTCCTGTTCGGCGACGGCACGCCCGACCTGCCGCCGATTGCCGGCACCTACCTGATCCTGGGTGGGGTGGCCGGTGCGCTGGCAGTGCTGCTCGACCGGCTGGTGACCCGCAGCAGCGAAATCCAGTCCGCACCGATGCTGGCCGATGCGGCGCGCAACCTGTTGCGCCGCCGGCACAACAACGGGGTTTTCTCGTTCTACTTTGCGACGATGGTCGTGGTCGGCTACATCCTCGGCCACACCTTAGGCCTCGCCCGGCCCTACTGGGTGCCGCTGACGATCGTCATCGTCACGGTCTATGACCCGCACCACAGCGTGCACAGGCTGATCCAGAGGCTGGCCGGATCGATCTTCGGCGCGATCCTCGGCGGCCTGGTCGTCCACTACATCCATGCCGACTGGGCTCTGGCCCTGACCGTGACCTTGCTGGCGGTTCTGACTCCGGTCGCCCAGACCCGCAACTACTGGGTCGCGGTGATCCCGATCACGGCTCTGGTCATGGTGCTGCTGGATCTGGGCATGCCCGAGCAGATTTCCTCGGCGCGCGACTTCACGATCGCCCGCCTCGCCGATTCGGTCACCGGTTGCTTCGTCTGCGCGATCGGTGCCCGCATCTATCTGAAGATCCTGCCGCACCTGAAAACCCATCAGCGCGGACAGTCCAAGACAGGGAGTCATCCATGAAAGCCATCGTTTCACTGACCAGCCCCTATGCGCGCAAGATCCGCGTGATCCTGCGCGAGAAGAAGCTCGCCTGTGACGAGATCGTCGATCTGCCCCACGAGCCGACCGCGAAGGTCGGAGAGTTCAACCCTCTGGGCAAGGTGCCGACCCTCGTCACCGACGACGGTGAAGTCTTCTTCGACTCTCCGGTCATCGCCGAATACCTTGAAACGCTGGCGGTCGAACCGGCCCTGCTGCCGGTCGACCGTCTGGCCGCGGTCCGCGTCAGGCAGATCGAAGCGCTCGCCGACGGCGTGCTCGACGCGGCAGTGATCGTGCTGCTCGAAGGCCGCCGAGCCCTTGAACAGCAGAGCGAAGCGGTCAAGAACAGGCAGTGGGGCAAGGTCGAAAAAGGCCTCGCCGCGCTGCAGAAGCTCTGCGAAGGCAAGACCTGGCTCTTCGGCGACACGCTGAGCCTCGCCGACATCGCGGTCGCGGTCATGGTCGGCTGGCTCGATGCCCGCTTCGCCGACTACGGCATCGCGAAGCACTATCCGCAGCTCGCGGCCTGGGCTGCACCTCTGCTGGCCAGGCCGTCCTTCCAGGCGACGGTCCCGGCCGTCTGAAGCGTTCTCACCAGAACGCAAAAAGAGGCCGAGCGGCCTCTTTTTTCATCGATCCCGGGCTTCATTCCGCCTGGGTATCTGCGCCTTCCGGATTGACGGCTTCACCCGCTTCATCCTGTTCGACAGCATTTCCGCCTTCGCCTCCCGCAGCCTTGACGGCGAGCTTGTGCAAGCGCTTTTCTTCCTGCTTGCGCTTCTTCGCCAGGTCGCGCTGACGTTTTTCGAATTGATAGTTGGGTTTGGCCAAGACTTTCCTCCAATCGCGGTGCTGTCGCGGAGCGCGAAGCCTGGCTTCGCACGATGCCGCACACCGACTGTGAATTTATGCGGATGCCACCAGTATTGAAAAGCTCCAGAGAAGGATCCAGACAAGAATAGCGGTACAACTGATCCTGATTGTACCTCGCCGCCGCTCCCGCCCTGACAAAACGCTCACGGCGCATGCCTCCCTCTCCCCCGCTCCGCGCCCCCCAAAAAAAGTCAGCAAAGCTTGTTTAGAAACAAGCAATTATTTGCACCGGACCGAAAATTCTTGTTAGGGTCACGAGCGGAAAACAGAACCGCCGGTCAAGGTGGTCAGCCCAATCCTGTCCCGGCCCTCGGCTTGATCTGCACTGCAGAGCGGCTGCGCGGCGAGGCGCCGAAAATCAGGACAGGTCACAACGTAACAAGTGTTGGAGACAAACAATGCTTATGCGTCACTGTGCGGCGATCGTCGCTCTTTCCGCCGCTTTCACGAGTCCCGCCGCTCTATCCGCGACCCAGCAAAACCAGGCGAGCACCGCCATCCTGCTCCAGGGCTTCCACTGGAACTCTCCGGGCTATTCGAGTCCGAACTGGTACCAGACGCTGCAGGGCAAGGCTGCCGATCTGAAGGATCTGGGCATCACCCATGTCTGGTTCCCGCCAGCGACCGATGCAGCCGACAACAACGGCTATCTGCCGCGCCAGCTCAACATCCTGAGCAGCAAGTACGGCACCGAGACCGATCTGAAGAACACCGTCAGCGCGCTGACGGCCCAGGGCATCAAGTCGGTCGCCGACATCGTGATCAACCATCGCGTCGGCACCGCGAACTGGGCGGACTTCACGAATCCGACCTGGGATTGCCGTGCCGTCGTCAGCAATGACGAATGGACTGGACGCTGCGGCAACGCCGACACCGGCGATGGCTACGCTTCGGCCCGCGACATCGACCACACGCAGAGCTTCGTGCAGACGGACATCAAGACCTGGATGGCCAAGCTGAAGGCGGACGGCTTCTCCGGCATCCGCTACGACTTCTCGAAGGGCTATGCAGCCAGCTACGCCAAGCTCTATCACGATGCCTGGAACCCCGACTTCTGCGTCGGCGAGATCTGGACCAACCTCGACTACAACAACGTCGATGCCCACCGCCAGGTCCTGATGAACTACATCGACGGCAATGGCGGCACTTGCGCGGCCTTCGACTTCACGACCCACGGTCTGCTGGTCCAGGTGCTCAACAACAACGACTACTGGCGTCTGAAGGACAGCTCGGGCAAACCCGCCGGCGCGATCGGCTGGTGGTCGCAGAAGTCGGTGACCTTCGTCGACAACCACGACACGGGACCTTCCGAGACCAGCAGCACCGGTCAGAACCTGTGGCCTGTTCCGGCCGGATCGGTGATGCAGGGCTATGCGTACATCCTGACCCACCCGGGCATCCCGACCGTCTATTACCCGCACGTCTACAACTGGAATCTGCGCGCGGGGATCAAGGCGCTGATCAGTGCGCGCAAGTCGGCCGGCGTCACCTCGACGTCGGCGGTCGCGATCCAGCAAGCCACGACGGGTCTGTACGCGGCGATCATCACCGGCACATCGGGCAAGCTCGCGATGAAGATCGGCCCGAACAGCTGGTCGCCAGGCTTGGGCTGGACCCTGCTGACTTCCGGCGACAACTACGCAGTCTGGAAGCAATAGGGTTGTTTGTCTGAACAAAACGGGGGCTCAGCCCCCGTTTTTTATGACACTCACTCAGAATCCGGCTTCCCGCCAGAACACACTCATCGCCGAGCGCAGAAAGCGCAACGCCGGCGCTTCCCAGTCACCCTCCAGCGTCACCCGACCGCGCCAGCTGTGCTGATCTGAAACGTCTCCGCTTTCGACCGTCAGCAGCACGCGATAGATCGCCTGCTCGGGGTAGAAGACACCGTTCTTTTCTCGAACCGCGATGTCGCCACCGAAAATCGAGGCCAGCTCAGGCTCTGCGAGCATTCTGGAACTGTCCTGATCCACGCCGATGACTCGCAGTCTCGCGACCGGACCCGCCAGACCATCGCTGAAGAACAAGCCTCTATCCCCTTTGCGTATTCGGTGAATGTCCTCGCCAGTCACATAGGTCACGACCTGGTGTTTGCCTCGGCGCACCACCCGCCCCAGCAATTCACGGTTCGCCAGCCAGTCTCCAACCCTCAGTTCGGGAGGAAGGTCGACGAAGACTCCATCGTAGGGCGCTCGGGGTTCGAAGCGCGACGCATCCGCAGCAATCGACGAAAGCTCCGCTTTCGCGGTCTGCAGCTGTTCGTTCAAGACCTGCCAGTCCTTGCGCATCTCCGAATCGATCCCCGCTGCCCCGGACTGCCAGGACAGACTCTCCCGCCGGGCTTCGCCCTGCTCGGCTCTCGTCTGTAGTGAGGGAGAGCTCATCTCTAGCAAGAGCGTCCCGGCCTTGACCGGGCTTCCATTTTTCAATGGAAGAGCCGTGACCTGCGCATGGTCGGGCGCATAGACCGGCCACTGCTCCTGGGGCTGGAGCATGCCGCTCGTGCGAATTCGCGTCGGCCACGGCAAAAATGAAAGCACAAGCATCGCGAGCGCAATCCCGGCGCTCAGCATCGCACGACGGCTCGTCCGCAGTGATGCCCAGCGGGTACTCCAGGCCCGGAACTCATTGATGAATGGCCTCAGCACGAACCAGACGATCTCGACCATGAAAAGGAGGACTCCAACCAACTTTATGAAGAAGTGATAGACGATCGCTGCGATGCTCAAAAAGACGACCAAGCGGTATATCCCGGTCAGCCACGCGAACAGGATCAGGAAGCGCTTGCGCGCCACGGGGAAATGCTCGGGCTCGGGTTCGCCAAGCGCAAAAAGCCTTTCCCTAAGATCCCAACGCGCCAGAGCAAAAGCTCGGTCATGCAGATTCGGAAGACCTAAAAAGTCCGAGAGCAGGTAATAGCCATCAAAGCGCATGAAGGGACTCGCGTTGATCAGCACCGACCCCACCCAGGTCGTCGTCGAGAGCAGGAAAGCGGCGGTCTTCAATCCCCCCTCGGGCAACCACCCCCACGCCAGGGTCGCCCAGGCGGCGATCGCAAGCTCTGTGGCGATTCCCGCCGCAACGATCTTGAGCCTCTGGCCCCGCTCGGTAAGCTTCCAGACATCATTGGTGTCCGTATAGGCGACCGGCCACATCACCAGAAACGCGACCCCCATCGTCGGGACGCGGCAGCCGAAGTGCTTGGCCGCAAAGCCATGACCTAACTCGTGAATAATCTTGACCACCGTCACCGTCAGCCCGTAGCCGAGCATGCCAGGCAGGCTGACCATGTCGACGAAGGAGCGCGAGAAAAGCTCCCACGAGCGACCGACGTTGATCAGTCCGAGGACGGCGGCAGTCAGTGTCAGGAACAGAAAGCTTCGGCTGAAGAGCCAGTCCAGGCGCTTGACATTACGGCTCAACCATCGGTCCGGCTTGACCAGAGGAATCCGGAAAAAGAGATAGTTGTGCAGCAGCCATTGCCCGAACGTCCCCTTGCGCAGCCTGAGCCTCTCCGCCATCTGACGGGACGCTCCGGGCCGGATCTGCAGGAGCTGATGGCTCTGCAGAAAAACCAGCATCCCTTCGATGTCCGCCGCCGTTGCGCGCAAGGTCGTCGTCGCGTGAAGCGCGTCGAGGATTGCCTCGGGGTCATCCAGAGACCAACGGCTCAGGATTTCAAAGCTGAGCCAGTCGATCTGAAAGAACTGGTTGCGAACCGGATCGTGGAGCATCCAGCTCGGTTGCCCATCCTTGAGGCGAGACCCCGGCAGCAACGCGAGCTCTTCGCGCAGCGAGGGGAGACGGACGTTCGCCATCAGACCGCCAGATATTGCCGGATGACTGCGAGGGGACGGCGCACAAGCCAGTAAACCAGAGGTACCCAGTCGCCACTGAGCTTGGCCGTTCCCTTAAGCCCTATCCGGTTTTCCGTGTTTTTCGCGAGCGTCGCCCGAGCGCGATAGGCATAGCTGCCATCCGGACGAGGAGTCGCGTCGTGGTTCAGATAGCGCAAGCGTCCAGAAACCGACGAAAACGGGCTGGCGGCAAGATAGAGGCTGACCGGACTCCCCTCGGCGAGAGGAATCGCGTCGGCGATCGGCACCCAGGCTTCGATTTCCACGTCGTCTGGCTTTGCCAGCTTCATGACCCGCTCACCGGTCTGCACAGGACGGCCAATCCACTCCGAGGGATCGTCGAAGATAACGATCCCGTCTTCGGGCGCGGTGACCTGAGAGCGCTGAAACTGGCTGCTCAGGAACTCTAGCTCCGAGCGCTTCTCGCCGATCTTGCCGAGCAGCCCAGCCAGTTGTTCCTTGGACTTGCCATCCACCAGCGCCATCTGAGCGAATTGGCGATACTCGGTTTCAGCCGTGGCCAAGGTTTGCCGCGCCACTTCGAGGCGAGTCGTAATAGGCGCCTCGTCGAAGCTGAAGAGCAACTGACCGCTCTTGACCTTCTCGTTCGGACTGACCGCAAACTTGCCTATCACTCCGTCCAGCGGGGCGCGAATCATCGCAGGCCTGGCCGGAACCAGTTCCCCCTGTGCGAGCACCGTCAGCCGCACCGGAAAGAAGAGCAACAGGAAAACGCCCAACGCAAGCTGGAGATGGCGGCGCTTCCACCATTCGCGCTTGTTCTGCCCATCCCGCCACTTGGCTAGACGCTGGCGCAGCAGGTGGAGCGAAAAAACCGGAGACTTGAAGCGGGCCCGCCAGGCGTGACTCCAGGTGGCGAGCCACTCTCCAAGCAGCACGCGTGTCTGCTCATCGCACGCCTCTTCGCCTGCCAGCAGCAGTCCTCCCGGCGGAAACTCGGGACAATCCGCACGAGCGGGAAGGGGAAGCCAGAGCGCATGAGCGGGCAGCCAGTCCTGCCATTCGTCCGCCAGATCCGCAGGCAGATCCTGCGCCCCACAGGGCCCGGCCGGCAGAGATGCGCGGCAGAGATGCCGGAAAACCCTGTCCAGCCACTGGACATAGGGCACGTTGCGTTCAGGCTGAACGACGCCCGACAGCGCACGAACACCACTCCCGTCGAACCACAGCGCCGCCTGCCGGTATGGCCACAGAAGATGAGTATCGTTCACCAGCAAAAAAGCCAGTTCCTCGACATCTTCCGCGGCACGCGCGCGGTGACCCAGCTCGAGCAGAACGAGCAAGGGAGAATCTGCCACAGCGTTCATGCCCTTCTGCGCAGCGCGAGCGCATCAGTCTGCGCAAAGGCCACCAACCGTTCGCGCAAACCACCGGATCGATGGGCCGCCTTGTGGATCTGCTCGCTGAGGCTAGCCCGCCCCGCAGGCTGGGCATGTTCCAAAGTCTTGCCTCCCTTGCCGACCACGATATGGAAAGTCGTGACTGCCTCGTGCCCCTTGCTGTCACGGGCAACAATGCGGATATCCAGAACCCCCTCGTAGCCCTCGGGTGCATGAACGATCAGCTTGCCCGAAGCCTGATCGAACTGGACCCAATTCGGCAGGGCTCTGCCATCCGCCCGGCTCAGCGAGAAAGATAGCTTCGCATTCGGATCGCTGTGCGCAAAAGCATCGGATGGAATGCTGATTTCGCTGCGGCTGCTCCCAGACAGCTTCAAATCGGGAACCCCACGACTGACGACGAGAGCCGAATCGCTGAGCGTGCTTGTCTGTGCGGTCGGAACCGGCATCGGTCCGACCGCCCGAACCGTTGAATCCACTGTGCCAGACCGCCCGCTCGATACAACGGACAGCACGCCGGACTGCGCCGAAACACTCTCGGCAACCACGCGGGTGTTGCTGATCGCCGAGCTTGGCGGCAGGAAACTGAGCGGCGCACTGGCAAGCTCGCCCGAAGGGCTGGGCGCAATGACCGCAGGAGCCGTGCTTGAAGAAGGAAAACTTCCGCTGTCTTGACCCGGAGTGGGAGTGGGGTTGGTCGTAGCCGGGTGGGTATCTATCGAATAAGTCGGCGAGCTCGTCGTCCCCTTGCCGACATTGCCGGCCAGATCATGGATCCCTCCGAGATTCAGCGTGATCTGATTACTCGCGCTGACCACGTCGGTGGCCGGCGAGAAGATTCCGGTCCAGGTCCTGCCCCCGTCGGACGAGTTGAGCTCACTCAGGCTTCCCCCCTGGACGTCCAAACTGGTGGCCGGCAGATCCGTGACCGCTTCGCTGAACACGATCGTGACCGTAGCTGTTTGCCCGGCTTTCAATTCGCTCTCCGATAGCAAGACTGTCGCGGTTGGACTCACGGTGTCGATCTGGATACTCAGAGCGGTCGACGCCGGGGAGGAATTGCCTGCCGCATCGGTCGCAGTCGCCGTCAGATCATGCGCACCATCGCTCAGGCTTGGGCACACGAAGGCCCAGTGGCCGCTGGCATCGGAGGTCGTCGAACCCAGCAGCTTCGCGCCTTCGTACAGCGTGACCGTCGCATTGGCTTCGGCGCTGCCGGTCAGCGTCGGCGCTGCCAGGTTCGTGATCCGGCCCGCGTTCGAGGCTCCGCTGTCCGAAGCCGGGCTCAGGGCCAAACTCGGAGCGGCCGGTGCTGCGGTGTCGACGCTCAGCGTCAGGCTGCCAGAGGCGGAAACGTTGCCCGCCGCATCGGTAGCAGTCGCCGTCAGATCATGCGCACCATCGCTCAGGCTTGGGCTCACGAAGGTCCAGTGGCCGCTGGCATCGGCGGTCGTCGAACCCAGCAGCTTCGCACCTTCGTACAGCGTGACCGTGCTGCCCACCTCGGCGGTGCCGGTCAGCGTCGGCGTCGTGACCTTCGTGATCCGGTCCGCGTTCGAGGCTCCGCTGTCCGAAGCCGGGCTCATGGCCAGACCCGGAGCGGCTGGTGCTGCGGTGTCGACGCTCAGCGTCAGGCTGCCAGCGGCGGAAACATTGCCCGCCTCATCGATCGCGGTCGCCGTCAGATCATGCGCACCATCGCTCAGGCTTGGGCACACGAAGGTCCAGTGGCCGCTGGCATCGGAGGTCGTCGAACCCAGCAGCTTCGCACCTTCGTACAGCGTGACCGTCGCATTGGCTTCGGCGCTGCCGGTCAGCGTCGGCGCAGCGACGTTCGTGATCCGGTCCGCGTTCGAGGCTCCGCTGTCCGAAGCCGGGCTCATGGCCAGACCCGGAGCGGCCGGTGCAGCGGTGTCGACGCTCAGCGCCAAGCTTCCTGCCGCGGAGACGTTGCCCGCCGCATCGGTCGCCTTGGCCGTCAGGTTGTGACTGCCATCGGCGAGCGTCGAACTCGTGATGCTCCAGTTCCCTGAGCCGTCGGCCGTCGCGCTGCCCAGCACCGCAGACCCCTCGTACAGCGTGACGCTGCTGCCCGCCTCGGCGGTACCGGTCAGCGTCGGCGTCGTGACATTGGTAATCCGGTCGCTCGAAGAGGAACCGCTGTCCGAAGCCGGATCGAGGACCAGAGTCGGCGCGGACGGAGCCGACGTGTCGACGGTAACGCTGAGCACGGAGGAGACGCCCGAAGCATTGCCGGCTGCATCGCTCGCTCTGGCCGTCAGGCTGTGGCTACCATCGGTCAGCGTGCTGCTGGTGATGCTCCAGTTTCCAGAGCCATCAGCCGTCGCTGTGCCCAACACCGCAGACCCCTCGTACAGCGTGACGCTGCTGCCCGCCTCGGCGGTACCGGTCAGCGTCGGCGTCGTGACATTGGTAAGCCGATCCGTATTCGACGCACCGCTGTCCGAAGCCGGACTCAGGGCCAGAACCGGGGTGGCCGGTGCTGTGGTGTCGACGGTCAGCGCCAAGTTGCCGGCAGCCGACACGTTCCCAGCAGCATCGCTCGCCCTGGCCGTCAGGTTATGGTTGCCATCGGCGAGCAGGCTGCTGGTGATGCTCCAGTTGCCGGAGCCGTCAGCCGTCGCGCTGCCCAGGACCGCGCTGCCTTCGTACAGCGTGACCGTGCTGCCCGCCTCGGCGGTACCGTTGATCGTCGGCGTCGTGACCTTCGTGATCCGGTCGCTCGAAGAGGAACCGCTGTCCGAAGCCGGGCTCAGGGCCAGAACCGGGGTGACCGATGCTGCGGTGTCGACGCTCAGCGTCAGGCTGCCAGCGGTGGAAACGTTGCCCGCCGCATCGGTGGCCCTGGCCGTCAGGTTATGGCTGCCATCGGCAACAACACTGCTGGTGATGCTCCAGTTGCCGGAACTGTCTGCCGTCGTCGTACCCAGCACAGTGCTGCCTTCATACAGCGTGACACTGCTGCCCGCCTCGGCCGTACCAGTGATCGTCGGCGCCGAGACGCTGGTGATCCGGTCCGTATTCGAGGCTCCGCTGTCCGAAGCGGCGCTCAGGTTCAGCGTCGGCACAGCCGGAGCCACCGTGTCGACGCTCAGCGTCAGGCTGCCAGCGGCGGAAACGTTGCCCGCCGCATCGGTCGCCTTGGCCGTCAAGTTGTGGCTACCATCGGTCAAAGCGCTGCTGGTGAAACTCCAATTGCCGGAGCCATCAGCCGTCGTAGTCCCCAGCACCGTAGCGCCTTCGTATAGCGTGACCGCGCTACCAGCTTCGGCCGTCCCGGTGATCGTCGGCGCCGAGACGCTGGTGATCCGGTCCGTATTCGAGGCTCCGCTGTCCGACGCCGAATTCAGGACCAGTGTCGGTGCGAGAGGAGCCGCCGTGTCTATCGCATAGATTACCGAGCTGACCGTACCTGTTCCATAATTGTCCGACAAATCCTTCACGCCTGACATATTCAGCGTGATTGCATTCGCTGTTCTCTCCAAATTCGAGTCCGGCGTGAAAACAGCGGTCCATGTCGTACCGCCATCCTTGCTTGTCAAGGTACTTAAAATCCCCCCGTCGACAGTCAAATCGCTGTTATCGAATCCAGCCACGGGCTCGCTAAAAGTGATCGTTACCAGCGAACTATCACCAGCCTTCAAAGCGGAATCTGACATCGCCACGGTGGCTGTTGGCAGAGTTGTGTCGAATTTTGCAACCGACAACGAAAACGTCGTGCTGACACTCGCATGGCTGGAATCCGTTGCGGTCACGCGAACCACCTGATTACCGACATCCGATCTTCCCGGAGTCCCTGAAAACGTGCCCGTCGCAGGATTGAAACTCAACCAGGCGGGCAGCGCAGAACCATCCGAAAGGGTTGCGCTTAAAGTCAGGGAATCCCCTGAATCAACATCGACGAAAACATTGGAGGGAAGGGAATAACTGAAGGAAATACTCTCCGTCGCGCTCTGAGAGATGATCGGCTGATTGAGCGTCGGAGCATCATTGACGCTGGTGACCGCCAGCGACGCCTGAGCGCTGTTGGCCGAGAATGCGGAAGCTCCTCCCGAAGTCGATGTGTCCGCGACCCCCTTGCTCGCCCCAACGGATGCCGTTGCGCTTGTTTGATCCCAGGCTTTGAAAGCCAGAGAAGCGGTTTCACCGTTTCTGGAATCCGGCACATAGCGGAGCTGAGCCGTTGCAGCGAGCAGCAGCGCCGATGAACCGGATGTCGTTCCGATATTGAACCAGTTCGCACCACTGTCGGTGGAATACTGCCAGCCCCCATTGCCCAGGGTCGACGTGATCGCAATTCCGCTCGCTGCCCCGCTGTCCACGTCCCCATAACCGGCACTGCTGAGCAGAGCGCTCACCGTGGTCGCCGACGAGGTCACATCCTCGGTCGTTGAGGTCAGAGTCACCGTCACACCGGAGGAGAGGGTCGGCGCATCGTTGACGGGGGTGACGTTGAGCGTCATCGTCCCGGTATTGTGGGACGAGGCCGTGCCGTCGCTGACCTTCCAGGTGAAGCTTGAATAGCCCGTACCGTTCGCATTCGCGGCAGGACGATAGGTCAGTTTTCCGATGTCCGCCGCGCTGACGACGGAGCCATTGCCGAGCAGTGTATCGCCGGGGTTGCGCACACCATCGTTGTTCGCATCGATGAACAACTCCCCGGCACTTGGCGCGGTGACGATCGTGATAGCCTGCAACGTGTCGCCACTATCGACATCGCTGAAACCGAAATCCGAGGCGGAGAAGCTCTGGGCCGAGTCCTCGTTGAATGTCTTGCTGACCGAGGTAGTGCTGATCACCGGTGCGTCATTGACGGGGGTGACATTGAGCGTCATCGTCCCGGTATTGGCGGACGAGGCCGTGCCGTCGCTGACCGTCCAAGTAAAGCTTGAATAGCCCGTACCGTTGGCATTCGCAGCCGGGCGGAAAGTCAGTTTTCCGATGTTCGCCGCGCTGACGACGGCGCCATTGCCGAGCAGCGTATCGCCGGAATCGCGCACGCCATCCGAGTTCGCATCGATGAACAACTCCCCTGCCGTCGGCGCGGCGACAATCGTGACGGACTGCAAGCTGTCGCCACTGTCCACATCGCTGAAGCCGAAATCCGAGGCGGAGAAGCTCTGAGCCGAGTCCTCGTTGAATGTCTTGCTGACCGAGGTAGTGCTGATCACCGGTACATCATTGACCGGCGTGATGCTGAGTACGGCCTGATTGCTTCCCGCGCTGTTCAGGGAACCGTCACTGAAGGTCCAGTTCAGGCTGACGCTGCTCGGCGGGTCGTCCGAGCTGTTCGCATAGGTGATCGACTGCAGCACCGCATTGGCGATGGCCGAGGTCGCACTGCTGTTGAAGCTCAGCGTCAGGCTTCCACCCGAATTGGTCGTGACAGTGCCTACAACCGTTCCGTTGTAGGTGAAGCTTTGTCCCTGGGTCAGCGACCCCAGCAAGCCGCTGTTGCCGAAGATGTCGTTACTGCTGGCTCCGCCGGATCGGGCGATGGTGATCGATGCCCCGCTATAGTCCCCCAGCGCATCCAGCTCGGTGTCAGAGACCGTGACATCGTTGTCGATGACCACGGCGCTGCCGTTTTCCGTATAAGTCGCCCCGCCGTTCAGGCTGCTGAAAACCGGAGCGGTGTTGGTGCTTGTCGTGACATCCACTTTGGTGGCGCTGAGGATCTGGTTATTCGCACTATCCTTTGCTACGAGATAAATATCGTAGCTGGTTCCAGAGTTCAAACCGGCAACATTGAAGGAATAGCTGTAAGGCGCACTGCTGACGACATGACTTCCGGAACCGATTGCGGTACTCCCCGCAGCATTCTGTCCGGAGATCACCTGGCTCACACTGGGGGCGGCGGAGCCATCGGCAACGATGACGTAATAGATCGTTCCCGCTTCATCCAGACTGGCGGAGAGGTCAAGGCCGGTTGCACTGATGTTGGTCGCCGCGGGCGCAACGTCAAACACCGGCCTGACATCGTCACTGACCGTGACAGAAAATATTTTTTGATAGGTATCTGTACCGTCACTGACCTGAACGCGGACGGAATAGATTCCCGCAGCCATCGTTGCGGCGTCATTGACTTTCAGCGTGCTTCCGGTAATCGAAAACCGACTGTTGTCGGTGCTGCCCGTACCTGACACCAGAGAGTAGGTGAAGGAATTGGAATCGACATCGGTCGCCGACAACGTTCCCACCGTACCATTGCTTCCAAGCGATTGACCTATGCTGTTGGAGGTCAGCGAGATATCGGTCGGTGCGTCGTTGACGGCATGTACCGTCACCTGGCTGCTGAGACTTGGTGAAGCCGTATTATTGGTGCTGCCGCTATCAGTTAACTGGCTCAGGGTCACCGTGCGTGCGGTGACAGAGGGGTTTTCACTGCTGTTGCGGTAGCTCATGCTCGACAGCAGCGTGCTCATGCTTGAGCCGCTGAGCATCGCGCCGGAAATGCTTACTATAGCGGTATTTGCAGACTTGCTGACGCTGGCCGTCCCGTAGCCACTGCCCAGAGAAAGGGCATTACCATTCGTCAGAGCGACATCCACACCGTTGATCGTCAGGTATTCCGTGCTGTCTGCCACATTGCTGACCGTAAAGACTGCCCCGCTGAAAGTCTGCCCACTGTCATTGGTGGAAGCGGTCACCCCTGAAAACAGGCTTACAGAAGAGCCATTCTCTGTATAGGTGGGGTTTGTCGCGCTACCGGTGACAGTTGGTGCGGTATCGGTCGACACATTTACCGATGTAAACGTGAAGACTATCGTTCCATTCGTAAACCCTCCATTGCCAACATCAATATGGATGGTTTTTCCACTAACAGTTGCAGTTACATCATAAGGATTTTGACCTGATGATGAAGTTTTACTGATACCGGTAAAGTGATCGAGACTCCCACCCTGAAAAACCAAATCAAAACTTGTGTCCAGTGATGCCCCACTAGAATATGTAATGGTGATGGTGTTATTGGTTGGATCGACATCGATAGGATTTCCATTGTTATCGAATTCAACACCGCTACCAACAGAGGTCAAAGCGTAATACTCGGTTGACGGATCATTGGAGGCCGTCACGGTGACCGAAGTGCCATTCACCGACAGCAGATGGGCATAACTACTGATGTCCATATTCTGTACATCTATCTGCCCGGAATGAAATTCCGTAACCCAATTCCCCCCCATGCTCGCCGCCCCGGTCGCGTCGCTCGACGCCGCGACATCGGCGCCGGTCGCCTTCGCGAGGTCGGAGATGAAGGCCGTGCCGTCCGTGCCTTTCGCCACGTCGCAGCCGTAGAGCAGCAGATCGCCGTCGGCGGTCAGCGCCTGGCCGATCGCGGCCAGCTCAGCCTGGGTCGTCGCGCTGCTCAGGCTCGTCTCGGTCACGGTATTCGTGCCCAGATGCAATTGAGCTTCCGAGCCGTGGCTCAGGATTGAAATGCTGTCGTAGCCACTCTGGCCCTGCGCCCACTTCGCGAGCAGGGCGAGCCCGTCCTTGCTGCCATCGATCTCAAGGATGCCGATTCCGGCCGCGATGCCCGCTTCGAGCGTCTTGTAGTCGGCCACCGAGGTATCGACGACAACGACTTCCTTTTTTCCGTGATCCTGGCCCGGATCGGCGGCGCGGACTTCAACCGCGGCCGGCACGTCGGGAAGGTGCACAGCGGCATCCGGATGAAGCGCATCGACCGCCGTGGCGACCGCCGCACCATCGAACATGAAGCGCTGCTCAAGCGCGAGCGGGCGCAGACCGTTCGAGGTGATGCCCCGTGCTGCCGGGGAGGGCTCCGGCGTGGAAACACTGGCCTGTGTCGCGGAGAGAACTCGGCTGGCTTGATGCCGGAGAGTGCGGATAAGACGATTCATGGCAGAAATTCCGTGCGAGGTTTACTTGCCCGCGGGCGGTGCCATCAGCACCTTGCCGCTCATACCAGCGATGAGTTCTTTGAAATGGCCGTCGATGACCGCATTGATCTTGACCGACTGGCTGACCGGGTCGACCCGCGCCGCAATGCGCTGGACTCGGGCCGGGTAGCTCTTCGCCGTCTCGTCGATATGGACTTCGAACTTGCCGCCTACCCTGAGCCAGGCTAGCCACTTCGACGGGACGATGAATTCGAGTTCCAGCGCCGAATCGTCGATGATCTCGAGCAGGGCCTGACCGGGCTGTGCATACTGCTGCTCGCGCACCTTCTGCTCGGCGATGCGCCCGGCAAACGGTGCGGAAACGCTGCACTTGCCGAGCACGGCCTGGTTCGCGGCCAGCTCGGCTCTGGCCTTGTGCTGCTCGGCTTCCGAAGTGTCCAGCTCCTGTTTGCCGATCGAGTCGAGCTCGGCGAGCCGCTTGTTGGTTCGCAAGATCTTGTCGGCCGCGGTGAGCGCCGCTTTCGCCTTGTTCACCTGCGCTTGCTGCAGCGAACAGTCGAAGACGATCAGCGTTTTACCCTTGCCAAAGCTGCCCCCTTCGGGCACCGGCAGGCGCGTGACCTTGGCGCCGATTTCGGCGGCGAGGGTCGTATAGCGCAGCGGCGCGAGCTGGGCGCGAATCTCGCGTCTATCCAGAGCGCTCGCGGCGGGGCGGACAGGCGGGGCGGGCGGCGCGGCCAAAGCGCCACCGCAGACAGACAGAAGCAGCGCGAAGCACGCGTGCGCGGTCAAGCGATGCATCCTGCTCACTCCTTGCCAACAGCCGAATTCGCCTTCAACTCGGGCAGTTGTCCCGCTTCCCAGGTCTTCAGCGATTGTGCGACGACCGCGGTCAGTTCCTTCAGCGAGGACTTTTCGTCATTCGCAATGACGGGCTCGAGTCCGAGGCTGGCCTGCAGGCGCGAAGCGGCGGCCTGGGCGTTGGACAAGGCCTGATAGCGGCGCAGCGTCGAAAGGATGGCCGCGGTTCGATTCGCGATCAGCTCCTGATGGCTCTGCTTCTCGACGCTTTCGAGGTGAGCCGAGTGCTCTGCGATGCGCTGATCGACCTGGGCGATCATCTGTGAGCGTTCGAGCGCGTGCGCGGCGTTCGCATACTGCAGCCGGGCCAGATGGAGCTGAGTCAGCACCGCCATCTGAGTCGCCATCCGCTTCTGATCCGCGAGCGCAACCCCCGCGTCGGCGAGGCGTTTTTGCACCGGCGCCGAGATCAGCCCAAGCAGGTTCAGCGAGATTTGGGCTCCGGCTTCGTTCCAGCTCTGGTTGATCAGGTAGCGGTCGTCGCTGTGCTGGTGCCCGTAGTTGAAGGAAAGCCCCGGGAAAAGCTTCAGGATGGTCCGCCGGGTTTCCAGCCGGGCGATCCGGGTGTTGTACAGGCTCTCGCGGATGTCCGGATTCCTCTGCAGCGCGAACTCTTCCATCTTCTCGACGGGAATGTTCAGCCACGCGGAATCGGGAACCAGTGCCGGTTCGACCACTTCAACCGCTTGCGCATAGGGCAGGTGGGTCAGCGTCGCGAGCTCGATCCGGGCACTGGAGAGTTCCTGCTCGATCAACTCGAGCATGTGCAGGTTCTCGAGCATCTGGCGCTGATAGCGCAGCGGTTCGAGCGGCGAGCGCAGCTTCTCGGTCTCGGCCTGACGCGCCTGAGTCAGAGCGGCCTCGGCCTCCTTGATCGTCGCGCCGAGATCATCCTTGAGTTTCTGCGCCGCAACGACGCGCCAGTAGCTGGTGCGCACATCCTGGATCAGGTTGTGCAAGGCCTTGCGCCGACGCTCGGTCTCGATCAGCGCCCGGTCGGCGCTCTGCTTCGCCGCGAAATAGCTCTGTCCAAAATCGAGCAGGCTCCACGAGAACACCAGCCCAGTCGTGGTCGCACTCCGATCCGACGAGATGTAGGGGTTGGCCAGCGACGGCTTGCCGGTTACCGAATCCTCGCTGCGGGTGATCAGATCCTCGTCGCGGTAGCGGTAGCCGGCCGAAGCGACGAGCTTGGGCAGCATGTCGTAGCGCTGTGCATCGAAAGTGCCGAAAGCGAACGCCTCCTCCATCGTCTTGAGCCGCCGCGCCGCGTTATAGCGGATCGCGCGGGCGATCGCCTCCTCAAGCGTCAGAGGGCCATTGAGTGCTTCCACGTCCTTGCTCAGAGCGAGCCTGTCCGCATCGACCGCCATCTTGATCTCGTCCGAAGTCAGCGCTTCAGGCTTCAGACTCGCGCATCCGGAGACCGCCAGAAGAACAGTCAGAACAGCGAGGGCACGGGGGAATCGGCCTGCGGAGGACAAACCGCGGGCATGGGAAGGAGCGGATCTCACGGAGGTCTCCGGGGTATTTTCTGGGAAAAGTTACATTTAAATCATATCCTTACAAAAATCAAGGACATAAGCGATGAAAACAGAATATCAGAGAGAAATAGCAAATATAGATGCCTTCTCAGCGATAATTCTTCACGGAAAACAGGCGGACGAGGTTGACTGAAAAGAGCCTGCATGGAATGCGGAGAGGCCTTGTTCAGGCCACGCCTTGATTTCACCGCTAGCCCACGGCGAGGATCGCGTCGAGTTTGTAATACGTGACCCGGTAGTTCTTGCCGTTAGCGGCAGTTGTCAACGCTTGGTTGACAACTGAATCCTCCGCCATCTCACCCTCGGCGAAGATCGCCTTCAGATGCTTCGCAATGTTCTGCTTGGTCGTCTGGAACAGCTCGGCCATCCCGAGCAGGATCGGCCAGACCGCCTGTTATTCAGTCCAAAGCTCGATCTGACTGCACCCGTCTTCGGTGGTTCAGAACAGCAGTTCAGCACGGACCTTTGCTCACTCAGCGCAGCTCCTTCCTACCGATGTCGAGCAAAGCGTATGGGATTGAATTTCACGGGGGATGAAAGGCATCGAGTATGAATTCAATTGCACTTCATACTTCTGGATTTATTCAATATTTATGCGGTAAGCGCCCATTTCTGCGGTTGTCGAAATCTCAGCAGGTAGAAACGTTTCAATCACCTTCATGTTCGTCTGCAGGTGCGAGGACAGCGTGCTGATGCGGAACGAACCACCACCAGAAAGGGCCATGGGCAGCAACAACTGATCCGCCAGATGCTCGCCGATCGGCGCACCGCTACGGTGAAAGGCCAACACCTCGCGCGCCAGCCGGCTGGCCACGGTTTGCGCAGGCAGCCCCTTCTCGCCGAAAGCCGTGAAGAGTTCCGTCGCGCCCGCGTACTGCAGTTCCAGCAGCAGTGCATTGCCCGGCCCCTCGCGTGAAGGCAGGCCGCGAATCTCACCCGCTACTTCGCCCAGCGCACCGGCCAGCTCCTCGTTCAGCGCGTCCAGCTCGCGGGCGGCCACATCGCCGGACACGCCCGCCACGACGGCGGTGGCCCGAGCCTGCAGGAGTTCACCGCGCTCCGAGAGGTGCAAGGGATGCAAAGTCTTGAGCGGCTGCACGCGCGCCCGCAACTCGCCGCCACCAGCCGGGTAGAAACCGTGTCGCAGAAGTTCAAGTTCCATATCCACGCCCATGCGCTGCATCAGCGGCAGCCAGGCGCGCTGCAGGAAGTCGGCAGGCGGCGCGGCGGAGTTGTGCGTGCCGCCACTCACCCTCACCGTGCTCGGCGCATCGGCAAACCACAACGCCGGCAACACCGTCTGCAACACCAGCGTACAACTGCCTGCCGTACCGATGGCATAACGGTAGTCGCCACTGCGGATCGTGCCCGGCGTGAATGTGAGGCTCAGCGAGCCCGGCTCAGCTCCCTGCACCTGCGCACCGCAAATCTGCGCCGCAGCGTTCACGGCCGTCAAGTGCTGACGCAGCAGTCCCGGCTTTCTGCGCTTGGCGCGGATGCGCTCAATCCGGAACGGGATGCCGGTAATCATCGAAAGGGTCAAGGCGGTGCGCAAAATCTGCCCGCCGCCTTCGCCTTGCGAGCCATCGAGTTCAACCATGTTCATGTTCAGAACTTTTCCTTTCACCCCTTCACACAAACCACCTGACGCAAGGTATGCAGCACTTCCACCAACTCGCGCTGAGCGTGCATCACGGCATCGATGTCCTTGTACGCCATCGGAATTTCATCAATCACCTCGGCATCCTTGCGGCATTCGACGTGGGCCGTAGCGCGCACCTGATCTTCGACCGTGAAGCGCTTTTTCGCCTGCGTGCGGCTCATCGCGCGGCCGGCGCCGTGGCTGCATGAACAGAAGGCCTCTTCGTTACCCAGACCACGCACGATGAAACTCCTGGCGCCCATCGAACCGGGGATGATGCCGAGTTCGCCTTTCTGCGCTGACACCGCGCCCTTGCGCGTCACGAAGACTTTTTCTCCGAAGTGGACTTCTTGCTGCACATAGTTGTGATGGCAATCCACATACTCATCGGCAAGCGGAACAGGGCGCCCGAGCAATTCGCCAACGGCAGCGATCAGGTTCTCCATCATCGCCACACGATTCAGGTGCGCAAACTCTTGCGCCCAGTGCACGGCCTCAAGGTAATCACCGAAGTGCTCATCCCCCTCATCGAACCAGGCGAGGTTTGGATCGGGCAAGGTATCCAGCTGCTCGCCCATGTCGTCCTGCGCAAGCCTGATGAAGAGCTCACCGATAGCGTTGCCAACTCCGCGTGATCCCGAGTGAAGCATGAACCAGACACAGTCGGCCTCGTCGAGACAAACCTCGATGAAGTGGTTACCCGTCCCCAGCGTTCCCAGATGCTTGTAGTTGTTGGTGTTCTTCAGGCGCGGATACTTTGAACAGATACGCTCGAAGTCCGGCTGCAACTTGGCCCACAAGGTATTGACGTTATCGGGCGGATTTTCCCACGCCCCTTTGTCGCGTCTGGCGCGCGTCACGGTTCGACCGTGCGGCACGGCTCGTTCGATGGCGGCGCGCAAGCTGGCGAGATCCGGCAGATCCGCTGCATGCAAACCCGTTCGCCGAGCCATCATGCCGCAGCCGATATCCACGCCAACTGCCGCCGGGATGATCGCCCCCTGCGTGGGAATCACGCTCCCAATCGTCGAGCCCTTGCCCAAATGAACATCCGGCATCACAGCCAGGTGCTTATAGATGAAAGGCATCTTTGCCATGTTCATCAGTTGCTTGCGAGCGTCATCCTCGACCGGAACGCCTTGCGTCCACATCTTGATGGGCTTGCCGGTTTCGACTTCGAGAAGCTGGTAATCCATTTCACTGTTCCTTTACAACGTGGCACGGGCCTGCTTCGCGAGCAGCCCTGCCTGATGAATCTGGCGCGCAAGATCTTTCCGCGCGCGGGAGAGGCATTCAGCTGCCTTTGATGCTGACCAGACCATTGAGCACCTGATCGAGCCCACCGAACACCGAGATCCGGTCGATGCGTTCAGCCACGCGCTCAAGGGTTTCGAGTTCCTTGAGACGCAGCGCCACCGGGTTGTCTTCCATGACCTTGGCCGTGTTGAGCAAAGAGCGTGTCGCTGCGGTCTCTTCACGGCGCCGGATCACGTTCGACTCGGCAGCCTTCTCGGCTTCCACCACTTTGGCGAGGATGGTCTTCATCTCTCCGGGCAGCACGATGTCCTTCACTCCGATGCTGTTGACCTCGATACCGAAGCCCTCCAGCTTGCGGGCAACATGCTCGCTGACCACTTCATCGATGACCTGCTTGTTCTCCAGCAAGGCATCCAGCGAGCGCGTTCCGACGGCCGCACGCAAACCGAACTGCAGCTCGCGATACAGGTGATCCACCGGCTTGGCGAGCTTCTCGTGCGCCAGCAGCACATCGGTGTAGCGCCAGGTGGCGGCCAGATTGAGCCGCAGGCTGACCTTGTCGCTGCTCAGAATTTCCTGCCCGGTCACTTCTAGGTTCTGCAAGCGCATATCCACCAGTTCGACCTGCACATCGCGGTTGAAGCGCCAGAACACCTCGACGCCCGGCGACATCAGGCGCTGGACCTTGCCGTCCACCCGCAGTACGCCCATGTGATAGGCCGGAACCTGAGCGACCAACAAGCCCGCGAGCCCGCTTACCGCTCGGGAGCGCAGGTTCGGTTGCTGGATCCGTGCGGCGATATCCGGTGCCAGTGCATAAGCCTGGCGCAGATCGATTTTCTCCAGATGCTGGGTCAGCAGACCTTTCCAGAAAACCCGTCGCGATCCGGGCGCAAGCACCTCGACCAACAGCTTGTTCTCATACCGGAGTCCGGCTTCGTCTTCACCGAGTTCCATGCAGACGAAATGCTCATCCGCCGTATCCGGCTCATGCCCAAGCAGATAGTCGACCAGGGCGAGATCCTGCATGGGCGCATCGAGCTTCCAGACCTGCAGTGACAACTGGTTCAGAGGGTCGAAGAAGTAGTGGCGACCCGCGCTCAGGATGCGCTCGAAGTCACCATCTCTGAGCAAGGCGGCACGTTCATTCTTCAGCACGACAAAGCGCTTCAACATTTCCATTCTCCATTGTGTGTTGCCGGTCCATGCCGGTCAGGTGGGCGGACTGCGCGGCATTCGCGGGGAGGCGCCTGGCAACGGGCAGGAGTCCTGAGGCTTCCCTGTGCGCCAAGGCACGCAGGGGCTTCCGAACTTCCCGCTCAGTTGCTGGCTTGCCCTGCCGCAAACGCGGAACAGTTGCCAAGCTGACCGGCAGCGGGTGCTCACACACACCGCGACCGACGGGTACTGCATCTCTTCAAGCTGTCGTGAAAGGACAGTTTCCGGAGCGGGAGTCGAACCCGCGACAGATCGGTTATCAGCCGATTGCTCTACCCACCTGAGCTATCCAGTTGGTGAGTGGCCCGGGAGTCGAACCCGGCAAGCTCTCCATCGAGGCCACTCATTCATCACAAGGCTTTGCGGCGACATACCGGGGAGCAACAGACCGGAATCCGGCTCTCAGGCACCAGCGGGGTTCGGAACCCCTGCTCGTGGGCCAGTGCATCGACTTGCAACGCATTCCTTATTGCGAAGAACGTGCCAGTCAGCTTCTGCCCACACATGAAAAACGCAATCGATTGTTTTAAAAGGATTACTTTTCAATGAAGCGATCTGTGGCCGCTGCGTGATCCATGAATTTGATAGAATTTTCGCTATACATTTATCTATACGGATAAGACATGAAGAAGACCGTAGCCATCGGATTCCTCGGCACGCAGCTCGATTACGGGGGCAAGGGCAGTTCGCGCTGGGAGAAATGGCGGCCCACAGTCGGGCTGTGCCAGCAGGAGGATCTGATCGTGCACCGGCTCGAACTGCTGCACGATGCCCGCTCCCGCGGCTTGGCCGAACGCATCCAGGCGGATATCGCATCGGTGTCACCCGAAACCGAGGTGCGCCGCGTGGAGATCGCGCTGAGCGATCCGTGGGAT